>JAFADT010000664.1 GCA_023424585.1 Pseudomonadota bacterium | reverse complement strand
GTACACGCGCACCAGCGTCTCCATGCGCAGGCCGCCCCGCCGCGCGGCCTCCAGGGCGCGGGGCAGCGACTCGCGCGCGGCGGCCGCGTCCTCGAAGAGCACGTCGCGGCACGCCTGGTACACCTGGACGTGCGCGCGCAGCCAGCGGTCCTCGGGCAGCACGCGCGACAGGGCCTCGCCGCGCGACACCACCGCGGCGACGAGCTCGTGCTCGCCGCGCTCCAGGTAGTACGGCGGCGTGAAGAGGGCCAGGTTGCGCTCCATCAGCCGGGGGCTGCCCAGCCGCCGGACCAGCTCCAGCTTCTGCGCGAGCGCGGACGCGAACGCGGCGCCGTCGCCGGTGAAGGCCGCGCGCGCCACCTGCGCGAAGAGGTGGTAGGCGCGCACGTCGGTGAAGCCCTGCGCCTCCGCCAGCGCGAGCCCGTCCTGGAGCAGCGCCTCGTCCAGCGGCTCGCCGCGCAGGGCCAGGTTCGCGTTGAGCAGGTAGCCCCCCATGCCCAGCGCCCACGCCAGCCGCCGGGGCGGGCGCCCCACCGCGTCGCGGAACTCGCGCAGCCGCTGCACCTGCTTGCGCTGCTCGGACACCCCGCCCGCCCAGTGGCCGGTGTACGCGCACAGCGTCGAGCGCGCCACGGACAGCCCCGCCCGGTACGGCGAGTCCTCCGGGTGCTCGGCGGCCACGCGCGCGATGAGCGCCTCCAGCTCGTCCGTGCGCCCCAGGATGGCCAGCGCCATGCCCTGGAGGATCTGCAGCTCCGAGCGCTTCCAGAAGACGTCCACCGGCGTCATCCGCGCGCACGCCGCCACCTCGCGGAAGAGCGGGATGAGCAGCTCCTCGCGCTCTGCGGGCGTGGCCACGCGCGCGGACTGGAGCCGGGAGAGCGCCTCGCGCCGTCCGGCCTCCACGTCCACCGTGGCCGCCCAGTGCGCGAAGAGCCGCTCCGCGTACGCCACCGACGTCGGCGGGTCGCTGGAGTAGCCCACCTCCACCAGCGACACCCACGTGCGCAGGAGCTGCTCCGAGCGCCCCGGGTAGTCCGGCGCGGACTCCAGGAGGGCCGCCGCCTCCTTCAGGAGCAGCGTGGCCTCCAGCAGCGCCTCCGCCTCGATGGCCGCGTGGCCCGCCTCCAGGAGCGGCTGGATGGCCTCCGCGGGCGCGTCCGAGCGCGCGAAGTGCCAGCCCACCGCGCGCACCACGCCCGAGCGCCCCGAGGGCAGCGCCTGGAGCACCCGCGCCACCTGGCCGTGGTACAGGCGGCGCTCCGCCTCCGGCGTGCTGTCGTAGACGGCCTGGTGCACGGTGTCGTGCGTGAAGACGTAGCGGCCCTCCACGTCCTGGAGGAACTGCCGCTCCACGATGCCGTCCAGCACGGCGAACAGCTCCGCCTCTGGCAGGCCGGACAGCGCGCGCAGCAGCGGCAGGTCCAGCAGCCGGCCCGCGGGCGCCAGCTTGCGCAGGAGCGCCACCTGCTCCGGCGGCGCGTTGGACAGGCGCATCAGCACCGCTTCCTGGATGCTCGCCGGGAGCCGCCGCGTGCCCAGCCCCGCCTCCGCCTCCCAGCGCCCGCCCACGCGCTTGAGCGCGCCCGCCTCCACCAGCATGCGCAGGCACTCCGTGGCGAAGAAGGCGTTGCCGCCGGTGGTCTCGTGCAGGTGCCGCACGAAGCCCTTCGGCACGTCCAGCCCCGGCAGCACCAGCTCCACCAGCGTGGCCACGTGCTCGGCGGACAGCGGCTCCAGGTCCACGCGCGAGGTGAGCTTCTCGTCCACCGTCTGGAACGCGAGGCTCAGGCGCGACAGCTCCTGCGAGCGGAACGTGCCCACCACCATGCCGCGCGTGCCGTGCAGCGCGCGGATGACGACGTTGAGCGCCTCCAGCGACGCGCTGTCCGCCCATTGGAGGTCCTCGAGGCACACCACGAAGGACTGCCGCCCGCCGAGCGTGTGCGTCCACTCCGACAGCGCCTGGAAGAAGGCGGCCTTCTCCTCGGAGCCTTCGCCCGGAAGCTGTTCGTGCAGGTCGCCGTCCAGCGGCTCCGGCGACAGCAGGCGCGCGAGCGGGGCCTTCACCCGCTCCATCAGCTCCGACGGCGTGTGCGGCACCAGGCAGCGCAGGGCCTGCGCCACGGGCGCCAGCGGGGCCAGCCCCTCCGCGCGGCACTGGCCCCGGCCGAAGGGCAGCTCGGCGAGCTTCGCCTGGAGCTCGAACTCCTGGAGCAGCCGCGTCTTGCCCACGCCCGCGGGGCCGCCCACCAGCACCGCGCGCGACTGGCCCCAGTCCGCCTCCGCCAGGCCGTTCATCAGCCCTTCCAGCTCCGCCTCGCGCCCCACCACCTCCGGCACGTGCAGGTAGCTGGCGCGCGCGGACAGCGGCTCCTCGGGGACGGGCTCGCCGCTGGCGTGGCAGAGCGCCTCCAGCAGCTCGCCCGCGTCCTGGAAGCGCTCGCGCGGGTCCTTGGCCATCAAGAGGAGGATGATCTCCTCCAGCTGCGGATCCACCGGGCACAGCGTGGACGGGCGCGGCGGCGGGCGCGTCAGGTGGTCCGCCAGCAGCACCGCGGGGCTGTTGCGCTTGAAGGGCAGCTTGCGGGTGGCCAGGTACCAGGCCATCACGCCCAGCGAGTACAGGTCCGCGCGCCCGTCGATGCTCGCGCCCCGCTGCCACTCCGGCGCCAGGTACTCCAGCGTGCCCTTCAGCTTGCCGGGGCTGGGCGTGCCCAGCTGGTGCATCACGCCGAAGTCCATCAGCTTCACCGCGCCGGACTCGGTGATGCGCACGTTGCTGGCCTTGATGTCGCAGTGCACGTACAGGCGCGAGTGGATGAACGCCAGCACCTGCGCCATCTGGATCAGCACGCGATACAGCGTGCGCGTGTCCAGCGGCGCGTCCCGCACCAGCGTGCTCAGGTCCTTGCCGCCCACCACCTCCATGGTGATGAAGCGGTTGCCGGCCTCCGTCATGCCCCAGTCGAAGACCTTGAGCGTGGACGGGTGCTGGAGCTTCTTCATGGCGAAGAACTCGTGCCGGAACAGCAGCACCAGCTCCTCCACCTTCGCCGCGGACAGCTCCGCGGGGACGTGCATCTCCTTGAGCGCCACGCGCCGGCGCTCCTGCAGGTCGTCCGCCAGCCAGATGCGGCCCATGCCGCCTTCCCCCAGCAGCGACTCCACGCGGTAGCGCCCGGTGACGATGACGCCGGGGATCAGCGAGCGCCGCTCCCCGATGCCCGAGCCCGGCAACGTGATGGGCGTACGCATCCGCTCCCCCCACGTGCTCGGGGGGCGGGTGCGCTCATCCAACACCGCTGTTTTTTCGTCGTCGCTCACACGCCAAGGGGGCTGGCTGCTTGAAGGACCGGATCCCGATTCCAGAATCCAGACATCGCCAGGAATAGCACGTTTCAGTGACACTGCCTCCGGGACATCCGAGCAGGTGCACGCTCTACTCCTGTTCCCTGTTTCACCGCCCCGCTGGAAGAAGCGCCACACCCCGGCCCGGATGCCTGCTGGGCCGCCTTCCCAACCCGCGCCCACGACGTCCCCGCACGGCCGGGCAGGCAGCCCTGGCGCGCGCCGTCATTGCCCTGGCGTACAGGTGCATCCCACCTTCCCGTCGGAGGTGACACCATGACTGCGGACAAGGACTCCAAGAACTTCCAGCCGCGCGACCGGGGACAGGTGGAGGACGCGCTGGACCGCGGCGCCGCCGAGCGGGCCCGCGAGCGCTCCCGCGCCGCGGCCCGGGAGGACGAGAACCCCGGCCCGCTGGAGGAGACGCGCTGGGAGGCGGAGGTGGAGCGCGGCTCGGAGTGGCTGGACCCGGAGGTGCCAGCGCGCGAGGCGCGAGGCGACGAGGAGCCGGACTCCGAGGTTTCCCGGAGGGGGCTCGTGAACCCGCCACCCGAGCGGTAGGGCGCGTTCGCGACAAACCCGTGAGGTGGAGGCTCTCGTGGATTCTCACGGGTGCAGGGGGACCTCTTGCCCGGTGCGCACGGCGGGGGGATGCTGTGCCCCGCCGTTCCCCTCAGCCGTCCGTGGTTGCCTCCCCGGGAGTCGATGCACCGTGAAGCCCAAGGTCCTCATCGTGGAGAACTCCTGGACCATGCGCGAGACGCTGCGGCTGCTCTTGTCGGGTGAGTTCGACTGCACGGTGGCGGCGGATGGGGAGACGGGGCTCGCGCACGCGCTGGCGCAGCCGCCGGACGTGCTCCTGTCGGACGTGAACATGGAGGGCATCGACGGCTACGAGCTGTGCCGCCGCGTGCGCGCGGAGCCCTCCCTGGCGCACCTGCCCGTGGTGTTCGTCAGCGGCTATCCGCCGCGCTCGGAGCAGGAGCCCGGGCAGCCGCAGCCGGACGCGTACCTGGTCAAGCCGGTGAAGCCGCCGTACCTCATCGCGCAGCTGCACGCCGTGCTGCAGCGCGCGAGGGGCGCCACCGCCTAGG
>JAFADT010000597.1 GCA_023424585.1 Pseudomonadota bacterium | reverse complement strand
GGCAGCGGGCGCAGGCCGCGCTGCGCCGCGCGGCGCGCGTGACGGCGCAGACGGCCGCGGGCTTGGCGGTGCTGGCGGCCGTGGGCGTGCTGGGCGTGGCGTACCACCGCAGCGGGCGGGTGCACGTCACGCTCCCCTTGCCAGGCAAGACCATCATGGCGGAGCGGTCCGAGTTCAAGACGCTCAACGGCCCCGGCCGGGTCGAGGACGTCACCCCGGACAAGCGCCGCGTGACCATGGGCGAGGGGCCGGACTCGCCCCAGGTGGTGAAGGTCGGTCGCGAGCTGGCCTTCGAGAACAAGGCCATCGTCTTCCCGCCCCTGGACGACCAGGAGACGCGCGTGGGCCGCGCCCGCGTGGACGTGGTGGGGCTGGTGGGCGGCGTGGCCCGGCTGACCGCGCGGGTGCGCGCCGAGGCGCCCCCGGCCACGTGGCAGCGGCGCCTGAAGGAGCTCTGGAACGGCCCGCCGCCGGAGCCGGTGGCCTCGCTGGGCCTGATGGGCCGGGACGGCCGCTACGTGACCATCGTGCACCCCGGCGCGGGCGCGCCGCTGTCGCTGGAGTGGTCGCTGGGCGAGCGCAGCGGCGCCATGCTGGGCCTCGACGCGCCGGAGGACGAGGTGCGGCTGGAGCTGTTCGTCACCGAGGACGGCGTGATGCAGGCCTTCGTCGGCCAGGGGAAGGATCAGCGCGCCATCGCGGAGCCCCTGAACCTGGGCCCGGACTGGCAGGCCCAGTTCGGCGAGCCCCCCGCGCCGACCGTCGGCTGCATCGAGGGCACCTGCGCCATCGAGGGGCTCACCTACGCGGTGGACCGGCCCCAGCCCCTGCCGGAGCCCCCGGCCGCGTCGGTGGTCGTCGTCCCCCAGGCGCCGGGGCGCACGGTGGCCGCCAACACGGTGCCGGCGAAGGCCGTGGTCGCCAAGAAGCCGGCGCCCCCGCCGCCCCCGCCCAAGCGCCCGCAGGCCAAGCCGGCCCCCGCCAAGCCCGGCGTGAAGCGCCGCTAGGGAAACAGCCAGGGGCGGCCCGGGACACACACCTCAAGGGGAATATGGCCTCTCCGAGGGGATTGCATTATCCCTCGGCTCCCCTATGCGCATGCGCACCTTCCGTCGCGGCCTGACCGCGCTCGCCCTCGTCGCCGGCCTCACCGGCTGCCCCCGGCCCTCCACCGTCGTCGCGCCCCACGTGCTCGAGTCCGCCGCCGAGCGGGCCGGCCAGGGTGACGTCGAGGCGCGCACGCTCGCGTTCGCGGGCTTCCACGCGTACCTCGTCGCGGGCGACGCGAAGCTCGCGCAGGAGCGCTTCGACGCCGCCGTGAAGAAGGACCCCGGCGACCCGTACGCCCTGGAGGGGCAGGCGCTGCTGGCCCGGCGCAACGGCCAGTCCGACCGCGCCCTCACCGCGTCGCTGGAGCTGGTGAAGCGCGCGCCCCGCCACCCGGTGGCCGTCATCGCCGCGCGCTACGTGCTGGACCGCGTGGGCACGTCCCGCGCGGAGGACGACCGCATCCTCCAGGGCGTGGACGCCGCGCTCGCCGCCGGCGCCCGGGGTGAGACGGCCTACCTGCTGCGCGCCGCGCGCCTGTCCGTGGCGAGCCTGCGCGCGGACTCGGCCATGCAGGCCCGGACGCTCCAGGACGTGGGCGGCGCGGGCGAGGCCACGCTGGTGGGCCCCTTCTCCCCCTTCCACGTGCTGGCCATCGACGAGCCGCTCCCGCTGGAGAAGGACGGCTCCTTCGCGGGGCCCTTCACGGGCGCGTACGGCCCGCTGGCGGCGCGCACGCTGCGCTCGCCGGACGGCCGGCTGGACCTGGGCGGCGAGCCCGGCCACGGGGACATGTACGTGCTGGGCATCGACGCGGAGATCGCGCAGGCCGGCGCGTACGTGCTGCGCACGGTGAGCCAGACGTCGCACCGGGTGCTGATGGACGGCGCGCCCGTGCTGGAGCGCCGCGACTGGGCGCGCACCGCGTCCACGGTGAGCGCGCGCGCGCTGGAGCTGCCCGCGGGCAAGCACCGCTTCCTGGTGAAGCTGTCCCGCGACAACACCCAGGGCGGCCTGTCCTTCGCGCTGGTGAAGGCGGACGGCAGCCCCTCCGGGGTGCGCCTCACCGCCGCCACCGGGCCCGCGCCGCGCTGGAACGCGAGCGCCCCGGCCCCGCTGGAGGCCCCGGACATGTACCCGGACGCGGAGGACCTGGCCCGCGCGCTCCAGGGCGAGGCCGGTGAGCCGCTGAGCACCTTCCTCGCGGTGCGCGACGGCCTGTCGCGCGACCTGGACGGCACCCACCGGCTGATGGCGAAGCTGGAGGTGACGACGCCCGCGCTGCTCACCCTGCGCGCGGAGCAGGCCGCGCAGGACCGCGGCATCCCGTCCAAGGTGGCCCGCGGCCGCGCCACGCGCGACCTGGAGGCGGCGCTGGCCAAGGACCCGGGCAACGTGGCGGCGCTGCTGCTGCGCGCGGACCTCTTCCTGAGTGACGGCCAGCCGGCCACCGCGCTGGACACGCTCAAGACGGCGCGCGACGCGGTGAAGCCCGCGGGCTTCCCGGTGCACCTGCTCCTGGCCCGCGCCGCGCTGGCGCTGGACGTGGACGCGCAGGCGGAGGTCTCCCTCGCCTCGGCGCTGGAGGCCCAGCCGGGCCTGTGCGAGGCGCTGGGGCTCCAGTACTCGCTGGCGCGCCGGCGCGACGCGGTGGCCCGCACCGACGAGCTGGTGACGGCCCAGGAGGGCTGCCCTGGCGCGGACACGCGGCGGGTGGACCACCTGCGCACGCGCGGCGACCTGGAGGGCGCGGCGAAGGGCTACGCGCAGCTGCTGTCGCGGGACCCGGACAACCTCACCACCGCCGCGGCGCTCGCCAACGTCTACGTGAGCCTGCGCCGCTACGACGACGCGGCGAAGGTGCTCCAGGGGCAGGCCGCCGTGTGGCCGCGCAACGCGGAGGTCCTCAAGCGGCTGGCGGACGTGCGCGAGTACGCGGGCCAGGGCGCGGAGGCGCTGAAGGTGCGCGAGCAGGCGCTCAAGCTGGACGGCACGGACCTGGCGCTGCGCCGCGCGGTGGAGCGCGCGAAGACGGGCAAGGAGCTGCTGGCGGCGTACGCCATCGACGGCAAGGAGGCGCTGAAGGCCTACGAGGCGGCGCCCGTCACCGGCGGCAGCGCGGCGGCGTACGTGCTGGACGCGGCGGCGGTGCAGGTCAATCCGGACGGCTCGCTCGTCAACCGCATCCACACCATCCAGAAGGCGCTGGAGCAGTCGGGCGTGCAGGACATCGCGGAGGTGAACATCCCCCGCGGCGCCCAGGTGCTGGCGCTGCGCACGCTCAAGGCCGACGGCCGCGTGCTGGAGCCGGAGAACATCGAGGGCAAGGACACCATGAGCCTGCCCGGCGTGCAGGTGGGCGACTCCGTGGAGGTGGAGTACCTGCTGGCCGAGAGCGACCGCGGCCCCGCGCAGCCGGGCTTCACCGCGTCCGCGTTCTACTTCCAGATCGCCAACCAGCCGAACGCGTGGAGCACGTACACCGTGGTCGCGCCCAAGGGCAGCGGCATGAAGGTGGACGCGCACGGCATGAAGGCGCCGCCGCCGGAGGTGAAGGGCGACGTGGAGGTGTTCCACTACGACGCGCGCCGCGTGCCGCCGTTCATCCCGGAGCCGGACGCGCCGCCCTCCGGCAACGAGTACCTGCCCTTCGTGATGGTGGGCGCGGGCGAGACGGGCAACGACGGGCTGGCGCGCGTGTATGGCGACGCGTTCCAGGACCGGTGGCTGCGCACCTCGGAGGTGGAGGCCTTCGCGCGCCAGGCCACGGAGGGCAAGAAGGGCCTGGAGGCGGTGAAGGCGCTGCACGCCGCGGTGATGAAGCGCTTCTCCGGCCGCGACGCGAGCCTGGCGCAGTCCGCGGCGTCCACCCTGGCGCAGGACCGCGGCAGCCGGCTCACGGTGATGAAGGCGGGCCTGGAGACGCTGGGCATCCCGTCGCGCATCGCCGCGATCCGCACCTTCAACACCGACCCCGCGCCCTACCTCTTCCCGGCGGACGCGCTGTTGCCCTACGCGGCGCTGCGCGTGGAGGTGCCGGGGGAGCAGCCGGTGTGGCTGGACACGTCCGTGCGCTTCGGCCCCTTCGGCGAGCTGCCGGAGGCCGCCATGGGCGAGCGCGAGGCGTACCTGCTGCCGGAGCCCGGCCGGCCCCTGCAGAAGGTGAAGACGCCGCCGCTCAAGCCGCGCGCGGGCAAGGACGTGAAGCTCACCCTGGAGCTGGGCGCCGACGGCGGCCTCAAGGGCCAGGGCGAGGAGACCTACACCGGCTTCGAGGCCGCGCAGATCGCGGAGGCCTTCGAGCAGCTCTCCGCGGAGAGCCGCAACCAGGCGCTCCAGGGCGCGGTGGCGCGCTACTTCGGCGGCGCGGAGCTGTCCTCCGTGAAGCTGGAGCGCCAGGAGGCCGTGGGCGCGCCCTTCGTGCTGCGCTACGCGTTCACCGTGCCCCGCTTCGGGCGCCTGGAGGGCGACAGCCGCATGGCGCTGGGGCCGCTCACCTTCCCCGCCCTGCTGGGCCGGCGCTACGTGCAGCTGTCCACCCGCACCACGCCGCTCTACATCGACGACACGGAGGCCAGCCGCACCCAGGTCACCGTCACCCTGCCCCAGGGCTGGAAGCTCAGCGATCCGCAGGCGGGCCTGAAGGTGGACAGCGAGTTCGGCCACTACACCCGGTCGGAGAAGCAGGAGGGCCGCACGCTCAGCATCGCGGAGACCTTCAACCTGCCCCGCGCCCGCGTGTCGCCGGCGGAGTACGAGAAGTTCTCCGCCTTCGCGGGCGACGTGGACCTGCTCCAGGTGCGCGAGCTGTTCCTCGTGAAGCAGTAGCCTGCTCCGAGCCCGGGGCTCTCCGCGCGGCCGTCCAGGGTGCGCGGGAGCCGGGCCCGGGCGCTCAGGGCTGCTGGAAGATGGAGACGGTGGGCGTGCCGTCCTCGCCGATGTAGCCGCGGTACATGCCGCTGGAGTTGAAGGGCATGGCCACGTGGCCCTGGCGGTCCATGGCGATGACGCCGCCCTCGCCGCCCGCCCTCACCAGCACGTCGTTGACGACGTGGTTGGCGGCCTCCAGCAGGGGGAGGTCCTGGTACTCGACGCGGGCGCAGATGTCGCGCGCGACCGTGTAGCGGATGAAGAACTCGCCGTGGCCCGTGGCGGACACGGCGCAGCGCTCATCCGCGTAGGTGCCCGCGCCGATGATGGGCGAGTCCCCCACGCGGCCGAAGCGCTTGTTGGTCATCCCGCCCGTGGACGTGCCCGCCGCGAGGTTGCCCTCCATGTCCAACGCCACCGCGCCCACCGTGCCGAACTTGTGGTCCCCCGTGATGGGGGCCACGCCCGGCGTCAGCGACGAGCCGGGCTGCGGCTGCGCGGGCGTCGCGGGCCGGGCCGGCGCGGGCGGCTGCGTCGGTGATGACGGCTGCGCGGGCGTCGCGCCTTGCGCGGGCGGCTGACCCGGCGTCACGGGCTGCGCGGGCGCCTGGCCCTGCGTGGACGGCTGACCCTGCTCCGCGGGCGGCGCCTCCTTCGCGCGCTCCTGCTCCAGCGCGCGCTGGAGGCCCTGCCAGCGCTCCTCCGTGTAGAAGTACTTCGCGTCCACCAGGGGCATGCCCTGCGACTGCGCGAAGGCCTCCGCGCCGTCGCCCACCAGCATCACGTGCGGCGACTTCTCCATCACCCGCCGCGCCAGGTCGATGGGGTTCTGGATGTGATGGACGCCGGCCACCGCGCCGGCCATGCGCGTCTTGCCGTCCATCACCGCCGCGTCCAGCTCGTTCACGCCGTCGTGGTTGAACACCGCGCCCTTGCCGGCGTTGAAGTACGGCGAGTCCTCCAGCACGCGGATGGCCGCCGTCACCGCGTCCAGGCTGCGGCCTCCCTTCGCCAGCACCGCGTGCCCGGCCTGGAGCGCCTCCGTGAGCGCGGCGCGCATCGCGGCCTCGCGCTCCGGGGTCAGGTTCTCGCGCGAGATGCCCCCCGCGCCGCCGTGGATGACCAGCCCCCACTTCGGCTTCATGCGCGGCGGCTCGTCCGTGCGCAGGGCCGCCTCGTCACGCGCGGCGCCCGCCTGCGACGACGTGGCGCAGCCCAGCGGGGCCAGCAGCAGCGCGGTGCTCGCGAGCAGGCCGCGGTGCATCCGGGAAGAGAGCGAGGGGAACATGGCGGTGCGCCTCCAGGAGGGACCCGCGCTCCAGTGGCGACACACCGCCGGAGGAAGCACGGGCTGCCCTCGTCGTAGAGCCGTTCCCCCGGGGCGTCCAGCGCCCCCGCGTGCCGCGTCGCCCCCGCCCCGCGGACGACCTCGCCCCGACGCGCCCCCGGGCGCCCGCCTGCCTGTCTACCCCCCGCTTCTCCCCCCGGGAGGGCATGTGCACCGTGTCCTTTCGGGTTGTGGGGCATTGACGGACATCCAGGAGGACGGGGCGATGAAGAAGCTGAAGGGGATGCGGGTGGCGGTGCTGGCGGCGGATGGCTTCGAGCAGGTGGAGCTGACGCGGCCGGTGAAGCGCCTGGAGCGCGAGGGCGCGCACGTCACCATCGTCTCCCTACACAAGGGCCGCATCCGGGGCATGAACCTGCTGGTGCCCGGCCGCAAGGTGCGCGTGGACGCCACGCTGCGCGACGTGAAGGCCGCGGACTTCGACGCGCTGCTCCTGCCCGGCGGCTTCATGAACCCGGACTTCCTCCGGCAGAGCGCCCTGGCCCTGGACTTCGTGAAGGACGCGGACCTGCTGGATCAGCCCATCGCGGTCATCTGCCACGGGCCGTGGCTGCTCGCGTCCGCGGGCCTGCTGGAGGGCCGGCACCTGACGTCCTGGCCGGGCATCCGCAACGACCTGGAGAACGCGGGCGCGCACTGGACGGACGAGCCCGTGGTGCGCGACGGCAACTGGGTGTCCAGCCGGGGGCCGCACGACCTGCTCGCCTTCGAGCACGCCATGGTGGAGCTGTTCGCGGAGCGGATGTCGCCCGCCATCGCCCGCCGCGCCACCGCGGAGGCCGCGCCGCGCTGGCCCCGGTGGCTCGCGG
>JAFADT010000594.1 GCA_023424585.1 Pseudomonadota bacterium | reverse complement strand
CACCAGGGCCACGCCGCCCACCAGGCCCATGAGCCAGCGCCGGGACGCGGGCTTCGCGGGAGGCGCGCCCGGCACGACCTCCGGCGCGGGAACCGGGGCCTGAGCCTGCACCTGCGCGGGGGCCGCCGGCTGCTGCGCGGTCAGCGCCTTCACGCCCGTGCCGCTCGGGCGGGCCACCTGCTGCCCGTAGGCGTTCGTGCCCGAGCCGGCGACAGGCGGCGCGAGGGCCGCGAACTCGGGGTCCGTCGGACGCGCGGCGGTGAGCGTGGCCATGGTGGGGATGCGCGTCTTCTCCGTGACGCGCTCCTCGCCGAAGTGGTTGCGCAGGAACGTGCCCAGCGCCGGAGCCCCCGCGACCCCGCCCTGGAGCTCCGAGGCGAAGGCCTCCAGCGCGAGCGCGAAGTCCTCCGCCGTCGCGTACCGGTCCTCCTGCTTGAAGGCCATGGCCTTGAGGATGATGTCCTCCAGGCCCTGCGGCAGGTCCGCCCTCAGCGCGCGTGGCTTCTCGAACTCGCCCTGTAGCAGCGCGTTGAGCACCGCCAGGTCGTTCTCGCGGGAGAAGGGCCGCACGTGCGTGACGGCCTCGTAGAGGCTGACGCCCAGCGAGAAGATGTCCGCGCGGGGGTCGACCTCCTTCCCCTGCGCCTGCTCCGGCGCCATGTAGATGTACTTGCCCTTCACCACGCCGGTGCGCGTCTGCACCAGCCGCGACTCGGCCTTGGCGATGCCGAAGTCCAGCACCTTCACCTGGCCCTGGTACGTCACGTACAGGTTGGACGGGGACACGTCCCGGTGCACCACGTGCAGCGGCTGGCCCTGCTCGTTGGTGAAGGTGTGCGCGAAGTGCAGGCCCCGCGCCGCGTCGATGAGCACCCGCAGCACCACCGGCAGCGGCACGTACTGACGACGGCGGCCCGCGAGCCGCAGCGTCGTGGAGAAGTCCTCGCCCGCGAGGTACTCCATGCAGATGTAGTAGCAGCCGTCGATGAAGCCCAGCTCGTGGATCTGCACGATGTGCGGATGCGACAGCTTGGCCGCGAGCCGCGCCTCGTCGCGGAACATCTCCACGAAGTCCGGGATGGCCGACAGCGACGGCAGCATCCGCTTGAGCACCACGTTGCGCTCGAAGCCGTCCGCGCCCAGCAGCTTGGCGAGGAAGATCTCCGCCATGCCGCCCTCGGCCAGCTTGCGCACGAGCACGTACTGCCCGTAGGGCTGAAGCAGCGTCGCGGTGGACGCACCGGCGGGATCCGGAATGGGAACGTTGGGCTGTGCCATCCCTCAAGGTCCTCGCGGCTTCAGGGTGCGCACCGTGAGAACGTCCGGGGCACCGGGGCGCGTCATCTTAAACACCAGCAGGGGGGGCATTCCCATGGGGAGCACCCACGTATCAAAGCGGTGCTTGGCGTCCAGGGGCACGTCCCGTCCGTTGATGGACAGGCGAGCGTTCACCGGCGCCACGCCCGAGGCCCGCACCTTCTCCGCCGCTGACGCACCCTGGCGCGGGCTGTCCACCACCAGCCCCACCACCGAGTTGTCGTAGACGAGCTCCAGCTTGTTCATCCTCCCGCCCTTGAGCGCCGCGCCCGCCTGCGACAGCGGCGTGACGGACCACAGGTAGCTGCCCTCGCCCAGCGCGCCCGCCTCCAGCGCCGCGCGCGTCTCCGACACCGTGCGCTGCACCACCGGCGTCGTCAGGGAGCCCGCCTTGTACACCGCCACACGATAGGTGCGGGCCTGCGGCTCCTCGCCGTAGGTGAACGTCACCGCGGGGGGCTTGTCCTGGTAGAAGATGGTCGTCTTCTCCGGCCCCTCCGGCACCACGTTGCGCACGCGCGCGAGGGCGCTCGTGGGGGACTCCGGGGCGAAGTGGATGCTGCCCGCCGCCAGCTGCGTGCCGTCGTCCTTGCGCGCCCGCCAGTACAGCGTGCCCCTCGCCAGCGCGGACACGTTGACGGTGGAGCGGTGCACGCGGCCCCAGAGCACCGGGCGATTGAAGGCCGCGTCCTGCGCCGCCTCCACCACCGCGTCGCCCTCGCCCTGCCAGGTGAGCGCCACCTCCGAGAGGCCCCGGTGGTAGACCTCCGTGCCTTCGCCCGGCCCCACCGCCACCACCGCCTCCTCCAGCGGCTCCACCTTGGCGTTGCCGTCCGTGCTCACCGTGGCGCGCTCACCCGCGCGCAGCTCCTGGCGCGCCTCGCCCCGCCGCAGCGTCACGTCGCCCGTGTGCGCCGCCACCTGCATGCCGTCGCCGGTGCGGCGGATCTCCAGCCGCGCGCCGCCCCCGGACTCCACCGTCATCTCCGGCAGCACCACGCGGCTCTCGCGCCCCATGGCGAGCTGGACGGCCAGCAGGCCCTGGAGGAGGTTGACGCGCGCCTCGTCGATGGCGCCCTGCTGTCCCGCGCCCTCCAGCACCGCCTCCGCGCCCGGCGCGAGCGTCAGCACCGTGCCGCTGTCCTTGAGCGTCAGCACGGTCTCGCCGCCCTGGGTCCGCACGCCGTCGCCGAAGGCCAGCACCTCGCCCTCGCGGCGCACCTTGCGCCAGCGGCCCGTGTCCTTCGGCTTCACCTCCGCGACGCCGGACGACGCGCGCACCGTCACCGGGATGGGCGTCAGCTCCACGACGCGCGAGGCCGCGGGCGTCACCTGCGCGCGCTCGCGGGTCAGGTCCACCGCGTCGCCCTGGGCCGCGCGCAGCGTCTTGCCGTCCTTGGAGACCAGCTCGATGGCGCCCAGCCTCACCTCCACGTGCGCCGAGTCCTCCGCCACCGCGACCTGCACCTCCGACGGATCCGGCCCCACGCGCGTGAGGCCGAAGGGGGTGAGGATGCTCAGCGTCACCTTGGAGCCCGCGCTGTCGGCCTTCGCCCCCGCGGGCACGCGCGACAGCACGATGCCGCGCTCCACCTTCATCACCACGCCCGTCGCGTCCGAGCCCAGCGCGAACCGGCCCTCGCTGCCGACCTCGACCGTGCGGTCGCCCGGGAAGCGCACCGTCGCGGAGGCGTGCTCGCCGGTCTCCACCGCGTCGCCCGCGAGCAGCGGTCCCTCCACCGCCGGCCCCACCTTGCCGCCACGCTCCAGGCGCACGTCGCCGGACAGGCCTTCCAGGCGACCGATGGGAACGACGGCCCCCGCGTCCACCTCCACCACCGCCGGTGGAGGCTTCGGCGCCTCCTCGCGTTCACACCCCGAGCAGCCGGAGAGGAGGACGAGCAGCGACAGCGCCAGGATGCGGAGAGGGCTCACTGAAACCTCGACGACGACGGACGGGCGTCGCGGCACTGCCGCGCGACTCACCGGCCCCTCGGGAACAGATCAACGTTGAGAATCGCCTGCTCGCCCTCGCGCACGGTGACCATCTTCGTCTGGGTCACGTGCCCCGGGGCGGACAGGGTGATGTGGTACGTGCCGGCGCGGACGCGCGCGGTGAAGGCACCGCCCTTGTCCGTGCGCGTGCGCACCTTCGCCTGCGGGATGCTCACCGTCGCCACCAGCGGCTGGCCGTTGCGAGCGCTGCGCACCTGGCCCACGAGCGTGGCCGGCTCGCCCTTGCGCTCCTGCGACAGCACGACCACCAGCTCCGACGTCTGCCCCGCCACCACCACCGCGGCCTCCTCCGTGGCGCGGAAGCCCGGCGCGGACATCGCCACCGCCACCGGCCCCGGCGCGAGCCCCTCCAGCAGCACCTCGCCGGCCTTGTCCGTGCGCAGCTGCGCGGAGCCGGAGACGACCTGCACGTCCGGAACCGGCGCGCTGTCCTTGCCCTGCACCACCTTCACCTTGAGCGCGCCCGTGGTCGGCGCGGGCTTGCGCAGGCGGACCTCCAAGGGAGCAGTCTCCATGATCGGCACGGAGGTGCGCTCGGTCACGGAGTCGTAGCCTTCCAGGCTCACCTCGGCGGACTGCGCCCCCGTGGGAAGGAAGGCCGTCACCTTCCCCTGCGCATCCGTCACCAGCTCCTCGGTCGTCCCCGGCTTCGTCAACGAGGGCACGCGCACCCGCGCGCCCACGAGCGGCGCGCCGGTGTCCGCGTCCACCACCTGGATGGGGATGACTCCATGCACCGGCCGCTCGATGGTCCGAGGTGCCGGGCCGAGCGCCAGCTCGAAGCCCAGGCCCACCCGCCGCATCCGCTGCTCGGAGCGCAGGCCGCTGGCCTCCAGCTCCAGGGTGTCGTGGGCCTGCTGCACGTCCAGGAGCAGCCGGCCCGTCCAGCCAGCCCGCTGCACCACCGGGTACGACAGCGCCGCGCCCACCACCTAGC
>JAFADT010000585.1 GCA_023424585.1 Pseudomonadota bacterium | reverse complement strand
GCGTGGTGGAGGGCTTCATCTCCCCGGGCCACCTGTTCCCCACCTGGGCCAAGGTGGGGCTGGGCCTGTCGCTGGGGGTCCTCTTCTGGCTCTACCTGCTGCGCGCGGGCAGGACGGACGCGGGCGTGGCGCGCGTGGACGTCCCGGACGCCATGGCCTCCAGCCGCTTGCGCTGACGGTGCTTGAGGATGCGCTCGTAGGCGGCGTTGACCTCGCGCATCTGCTCCGCGGAGCCGCCCCGGTCCGGGTGCCGCTCCAGGGCCAGCGCGTGGAAGCGCGCGCGAATCACGTCCGGCGGATCCAGCGGCGACACGCCCAGGGTCTGGTACGGGCACTGCTCCTGGACGGCGGTGAGCCACTTGTCCAGCCGGTCCTTCAGCTCCACGAAGCGCGCGTCCGCGTCCGAGGTGTCCTTCACCGGGTGCGTGCGCATCTTCGCGTCCGCGCGGAAGACCTCGCTGTAGGTGCTGGACACCCAGCGGTGACATGAACCGCACCGGTAGTACTTCACCCGGGTTCCGGGCTGGAGCGTCATCATCACGCCGCAGTGGGTGCACTCCACCGTGACGTTCTCCAGTGTCTGCCAGCTCGCGACTGCCGCACCCATGGTGAATCGGTCCTCCGTTCGCAACACGCCTGTAGCACCGGCAAACTCCCACAGCCGGGGATCCCGTCAAGAAAATGTCGCGGGTGACCCGGGGGGTGCCCCAGCGCGGCGCTGCCGGGCTTCCCGGGATTCGGGTAGAACGGCCCCATGCGACCGCTCCTCGCCGCCGCCCTGCTCCTGACCGCCGCCGCGCACGCCCAGGCCCCGTCTTCAGCCCCTCCGGCCGCGGCGCCCAGGGCCTCCCTGAAGGCCGACAGGGCCCCCGCGGCGGCGGCCCCCGCCCGGCCGCCGGCGGAGGGAAGCGCGCAGGACGTCGCCCTCCTCCGGGGCCTGCTGTGGGCGGCGGAGCCCGGCCCGGAGGAGATCCGCGCGCTCGCCATCGAGGACCTGGCGCTCCTGGGCGACCCGCGCGCCCTGGACCCGCTGGCCGCGTTCATCTGGGACCCGAACCCGCGCATCCAGCAGGCCGCGCTGCGCGCGGTGGCGCTGTTCCAGCATCGCCGCGCGGAGGAGATCCTGGGCAACGTCGTGCGCCACCCGCGCCTGCCGGACGCGCTGAAGATCCAGGCGCTGGGAGGGCTGCTCTACCAGCGCACCCCCACCGCCCGCCGGGTGGTGCAGGACGTGGCCGCCGACAGCCGCGTGGGCTACGCGGTGCAGAACGCCGCGCGCTCGGTGGCGTCGCAGTGGGAAGCCGCTCCGGCCGCCGCGCCCTGAGACACGCCTGCCCGCCTGCCCTCCCTCCCGCTGTGCCGGCGCGGCCCCGCGGCCCGGCCTCCGGGCCGATTCCTGGAGTGCGCGCGTGTATGGGTTAGACTGGGGCGCATGAAGATCACCCCCCTCGACATCCGGCAGAAGCGCTTCGAGACGGTGATGCGCGGCTTCGCGCGTCCCGAAGTGGGCGCGTACCTGGAGCTGATCGCCGGCGAGTTCGAGGAGGTCGTGAAGGAGAACATCGCGCTCAAGGAGGAGCTGAAGCGCACGCAGGCGCGGCTCGAGCAGCACCAGGAGCGCGAGCGCACCCTCCAGGAGACGATGGTCACCGCCCAGCGCATCAGCGAGGACCTGAAGGACGCCGCGAAGAAGGAAGCGGAGATCATCATCGCGGACGCGGAGCACCAGGCGGAGAAGATCGTCCACGGCGCGCACCAGCGGCTGGTGCAGGTGGTGGAGGACATCAACGAGCTCAAGCGCCAGCGCACCCAGTTCGAGTCGCAGGTGCGCTCCGTGGTGGAGGCCCACCGCAAGCTGCTGGAGACCTTCGCCGCGCCCGCCTTCGCGGACCGCGACTACGCGCGCGTGGAGGACAACGTCGCGTTCCTGTCGCAGAAGAAGGCCACCTCCAACGACTAGCACCCGCGCATGCCCGCCCCCTGGCTCAAGGCCGTATCCGACGGGGTGGAGCTGACGGTGCTCGTCCAGCCGCGCGCGTCCCGCACCAAGGTGGTGGGCGAGCACGACGGCCAGCTGAAGCTCCAACTGGCCGCGCCGCCCGTGGATGGAGAAGCGAATGCGGCCCTGGTGGAATTCATCGCCAAAAAGCTGGGTGTGCCACGTCGCCAGGTGACACTCGTGGCAGGTGACACGTCGCGCCGTAAGCGATTGAAGGTGGAGGGGGTTGATGCGGCGGCGGTCGAGGCTGTTATCTCTGGTGGACCGTGAGGCCACGCATGCTCCGCCTGTTCGCCTTCCTGATGATGCTGCTGGCCGCGCCGGGCGTGTTCGCGCAGGAAGAAGGTCCGCGCGGCATCCACGCCACGGAGGCCGTCGTCACCGACAGGGCGCTCGTGCCTCACGCCCGGCCCACCCTCGTCGCGGGCGAGCTGAGGACCCGGCGCTTCGTCATCCTGCACACCGCGAAGGCGGCGGGCGCGGCGAAGGCGCTGGCCGGGCAGATTGAGGGCGTGCGGGACGCCTTCGGCGCGATGCTGGGGCGCGACTGGCCGGGCACCACGGAGATCCGCCTGGGCGTGGGCCGCCAGGAGTTCGAGGCGCTGGCGCTCCCCGGCGGCAAGCCCCCGGGCTGGGCCGTGGCGCTCGCCTACCCCGGGCACCAGATCATCCTGCTGGACGCGCTGAGCCTGACCGACGAGGAAGGGCCCACCACGCTGCGGCACGAGCTGGCGCACGTGGCGCTGGGCCAGCTGGCGAAGTCGTGGCCGCGCTGGTTCCAGGAGGGCGTGGCGCAGAACCTCACCGACGAGCGCTACTCCGTCGCCCACTACAGCGCCCTCTTCCGCGCGGTGACGCAGGAGCGCGTCCTCCACTTCGAGGACCTGGCCGACAACTGGCCGGACGTGCCCGCGGACGTCGAAATCGCCTACGCGCAGAGCGCCGCCTTCGTGGCCTTCCTCAACGGCAAGTACGGCGCGCAGGCCCTGGGCCAGCTGGTGGACGGCGTGAGCGCGGGCGAGCCCTTCGAGCAGGCCTTCGGCAAGGCCTTCCATTCGTCGCTGCTCCTGGAGGAGCAGGACTGGCGCGAGGGGCTGGCGGCCCGGTACGGCTGGCTGCCGCTCACCACCAGCTCCGCGCTCCTGTGGCTCACCGCCTCCGTGCTGTGCGTGGCCGCCTTCGTGCGCCGCACGCGGCAGAAGGC
>JAFADT010000559.1 GCA_023424585.1 Pseudomonadota bacterium | reverse complement strand
TCCGCCGCCCACTACTTCGTCGGCGTGGCCGTCGTCGGCGCCGGAGCGACCGTCGTTCCAGCCGGAGCGGCCGGCGTGGGCGCCGGAGCCGGGGCGGGGACCGCCGGCGCCGCCTCGGGGGCCGGGGTCGCCGCCGCGCCACCCTGCGCCGCCGGGCGGTTCGGACCGGAGACCATCTTCAGCGTGGCCTTCTTCGTGGCGGAACCGTCACTCGCGCACTCGTACGCGAGCATGTCGTACTGCGCCTTGATTTCAGAGCCGTCGCCCTTGCCCTGGCCCGCGAGCACGTCCATCACGTGCGGGTCACAGTTGAAGTCGGAGCCGCCGCCGAAGCGGTGCTGGCCCTCGTACTCGTTGACGCGGCGGGTGAGCAGGTCGTTGTCCGCGGGGAAGCCCTCGTTGGACTGCATCACGACCTGGTAGCCCCACCTGGTGGGGTCACCGGCGCCCAGGTCGGAGTTCATGACCGTGGCGGTGATCTTGTTGCCGGAGGCGCGCACCTTGGTGGGCACCACCACGGCGCCCTTCATCGCGCCGGCCTTGTTGTTGGCCTCCGCGCGCACGCGCGACGAGCCCTGCGGCGAGATGATGACGACCTTGTCCCACGCGTCCTCCGGCGCGAACGCGATGTTCAGGCCCGGGGGGCTGTCCGTGAAGCCGCTGCCGACCTTGTGGTCCGTGTCGATGAAGACGAAGACCTCCTGCACGGAGAAGCCGTCCGCCATCTTCCAGGGGTTCTCCAGCGACGCCTTCACCTGGATCTCGATGTCCGTCTTGTTGCTGCCCTGGTCCACCTTGACGCCGGTCAGGTCGAACGAGCCCGGCTTGTAGACGGGGTCCGTCGGGTAGGTGTACTTGCCCGGGCCCTTGTCGTCGCCGGTGGGGTCCTTGAACGACACCTTCTCGGCCAGGGCCGGCGCCGCGGACAGGGAAGCGGCCAGGGTGAGGACTGCGATGCGGGGGGTGATCATGGGGTGCTTGCTCCTTGCAACGACAGACGAAAGGACTGCGGGACTAACCCTTCACGCCGCCGGCGGTGAGACCGGAGACGAGGTACTTCTGCAAAAAGAGGAACAGGAACACGACGGGCACGGACACGATGATGGAGCCGGCCGCGAAGTAGCCCCACTGCTGGCTGAAGCCGCCCACGAAGAAGCGCAGGCCCACCGGCGCCGTGTACATGGCTTCCTGGTCCATGAACGTCGCCGCGAGGATGAACTCGTTCCACGCCGTCATGAAGCTGAACAGCGCCGTCACCGCCACCGCGGGCTTGGCCAGCGGCAGGATGATGCTCCAGAAGATGCGGCCCACGGACGCGCCGTCCATCAGCGCCGCCTCCTCCAGGTCCTTGGGGATGGTGTCGAAGTAGCCCTTCAGCATCCACACGCTGAACGGGATGGACGTGGTGGCGTACACGATGATGAGGCCCAGCCGGCTGCTGCCCAGGCCCAGCCACTGCACCAGGATGATGTAGAGCGGGATCAGCATCAGCGTGCCCGGGAACATCTGGGACACGAGGAACGCCATCATGCCCGCGCGCTGGCCGGGGAACTTGAAGCGGCTGAAGGCATACGCCGCCGTGCACGCCATGAAGACGCCCAGCACCGTGGTGCCGATGGCCACGATGGCGCTGTTGAGCATCCACTTCGCGAACGGCTGATCCGACATCACCGACACGAAGTTGGAGGCGCTGAAGGTCTCCGGCCACGGCGTCACCGCGCGCAGCCGGTCCCAGGAGGTGGGGTTCTCCGGCAGCGTGGCGATGGCCAGGCTCTGCTTGCCGGAGAAGGCCAGGCTCACCACCCAGAGGATGGGGTAGATGGTGAAGAGGGTGAAGGCCACCAGCACCAGGTGCAGCGGCAGGTGGGGGATGCCCTCGCGACGTTCAGAGAAGAGCGCCATGGGTCTACGCGGCCTCCGTGGCGCGGCTCATGCGGTTCTGCACCATGCTGTAGAGCAGCAGGATGCCGAAGATGACGGTGGAGTACGCCGCCGCGTAGCCGTGGCGGTAGCGCTCGAAGGCAAACTTGTACGCCTGGGTGACCAGGATCTCGGTGGAGCCGCCCGGGTCGCCGCCCGTCACCAGGAAGATGATGTTGAACATGTTGAAGGTCCACACCACCGACAGGATGACCGCCGGCACCAGCGCGGGCTTGAGCGCGGGCAGCGTGATGGCGGTGAACTGCTGCCACCGGTTGGCGCCGTCCACGCGCGCCGCTTCATAGAGCTCGGCGGGGATGGACTGGAGCGCGCCCAGCGACACCACCATCATGAAGGGGAAGGACAGCCAGCCGTTGGTGGCCAGCGCCGTGAAGAACGACGTGAGGGGCGAGTCGAACCACGCGAGGCCCTCGCCGCCGAACATCCGGATGACGTGGTTCACCACGCCGAACTGCTGGTGGAACATGCCCTTCCAGATGAGCGCGGTGATGTAGTTGGGCATGGCCCACGGCAGGATGAGCAGCACGCGGTACACCGGCCGCATCTTCAGGTTCGGCACGTTGAGCGCCAGCGCGAGCAGCAGGCCCACCGTCACGCCGATGGTCACGTTCGTCACCGTCCAGACGATGGTGAACAGGAGCGTGTAGTAGAAGTTCAGGTAGTTGAAGACCCACGAGCCGTCCGCCGCCGTCCTCGCGAAGCTGAAGTCGCCCAGGATGTCCGCGTAGTTGCGGAAGCCCACCCACAGCTCCGACAGCGGCTGGCTGCTGTTGTAGAGGTTGGCGTCCGTGAACGACAGCGTGATGCCGTAGGCGAAGGGGAAGAACACCAGCACCACCATGCCCACCATGGCGGGCAGGATGTACGCGTAGGCCTGCCGGTACTCCACCGCCGTGGCCGCCGCGCGGTGCAGCGCGCCCAGGCCGATGAACAGCAGCACCGCCAGCCCCAGCACGCCCAGCGCGCCCAGCGCCTTGCCCGCGTTGCCGCGCACCTGGGCGCCCTGCGCCGCCAGCTTGTCCGCGTCCGGCGCGCCGGACTCCGTCAGCTTGCCCAGCGGGCGGCGCATCGCGTCCGCGTCCCACGCGCCCGGCTTCAGCG
>JAFADT010000557.1 GCA_023424585.1 Pseudomonadota bacterium | reverse complement strand
GGCCCGCCGTCACGGTCGAGCCGTCCGCGAACGTCAGCGCGTGCTGCCCGCCACCGAGCGGACGGATGGCCGTGAGCTTGCGTCCCCAGTGGACCGCGCCTTCGGGCAGCGAGTCGAGCAGGATGCGCCGCAGGTCGCCGCGCCGCACCTCGGGGCGGATGCCGCTGCCGTCGTCGGGCTGGTCGAGCAGGACCGTGCCGTGCGGGTCGAGCACCCGCGTCGCCTCGCCGCCCTCATGGATGATGCGGCGGAACGCGTCGGACAGCCCGGCCGCCTTCAGCGCGAGCTGCCCGTTGTACTCATGGATGTCGAGCATTCCGCCCTGCGTCCGCGCATCCACGGACGCCTCGGCCTCGTAGACGGCGGCGGCGATGCCGTGGACGTGCAGGACGCGGGCGAGCGTCAGCCCACCGAGGCCGGCCCCAATGATCGCAACGGGAGTCATCGTGCTTCCTTTCAGGGTGGAGACCGCTCGAAGCCCTCTGCTGGCGGCCTCTGGAACGGCGTTCCATAAAACATACTGGAACGCCGTTCCAGACCTGTCAAGATGGGGCCATGGGCACAGCAAGGCGTGGGTCGGAACGACGTGAGGATGCGCTCTCTCGCGAGCGGATCGTCGACGCGGCGATCGAGCTGCTCGACACGGAGGGAGAGGACGGGTTGACCTTCCGCTCGCTGGCCACGCGGCTGGCCACGGGCCCCGGCGCCATCTACTGGCACATCGCGAACAAGAACGAGCTGCTCGTCGCCGCCACCGACGCCGTCGTCGCCCGCGCGATGACCGAGGTCACCGCCTCCGCCAGACCGAAGGAAGCGCTCCGCAAGATCGCCGTCGGCGTGTTCGAGACGATCGATGCGCATCCGTGGGTGGGCGCGCAGCTCTCTCGCGCTCCGTGGGAGTCCCCGCAGCTGCGGCTCTTCGAGCGCATCGGGCGCCAGGTCCAGGCGCTGGGGGTTTCAGGCGGCGCCCAGTTCACGGCGGCGTCGACGCTGCTGAGCTACATCATCGGGGTGAGCATCCAGAACGCCGCGAACGGCCGCATGTTCGATCCGCCCGTGAATCGCACGGACTTTCTCGACGCGGTCTCGGCCCGGTGGAAGGCGCTCGACGCCCACGAGTATCCGTTCCTCCGGAAGATCGCGGCCCAGCTGGCCAGGCACGACGACCTCGCCGAGTTCCTCGCCGGCATCGAGCTCATCCTGACGGGCATCGAGGCCGCGCTCTAACTCGCAGGCGCATCCAGCTCGCCCACGCCACCCACCGAGCATCGCGACGCAGGCGCTACGCTCGGCGGCCTGGACGGCAACCCCTGCGGTCCCACGGGGAGGGCCACCTTCGGGCAGGCCGGACCGCCGACGCTCAAGCCTGCGTGGTCAGCCGGCGAGCCATGTACCGCGCGGGTGAGGCTCCGAGCGCCTTGCGAAACATGGTCACGAAGCTGCTCGCGCTCTCATAGCCGAGGTCCAGCGCCACGTTCTGCACCGACGCGCCCCGGGAGAGCTTCTGGATGGCGAGGATGATGTGGAGCTGCTGACGCCAGCGGCCGAAGCTCAAGCCCGTCTCCTCGACCAGGACCCGGTTCAAGGTCCGCTCGCTGACGCCGATCCGCTTCGCCCACGCCTGCGTCGTCACGCCTATCGCCGGCTCGGCGGTCATCGCGTCCACCAGGCGCCGGAGCCGGGGATCGTTCGGCATCGGCAGACGGTGCTTCTCGATGGAGACCGTCGCGAGCTCGTCGAGGAGCACGCTCACCAGGCGCGCATCCGGCCCCTTGAGCTTATAGGGCGCGGGCCGCGTCGCCAGCCGCAGCAGGAGCTCGCGGAAGAGCGGCGTCACCGACACCGCGCAGCACTCCTTCGGGAGGTTCGGCGCAGCGCCAGGCTCGACGAAGACGCTGTAGCCTTCGAGCGGCGCACGCGCGCGGATCCGATGCGTCACGGACCCGGGGATCCAGAGCGCGGATTGGGGCGGCACGATCCACAGGGCGTTTGACCCTTCGCAGATCATCTCTCCGCGCACCAGGTACAGGAGCTGTGATTCGCGGTGCTCGTGGGGCTCGCTCTCGGCCCCACCACTCGTCATGCTGAGCCCTATCGCGTTCGCCGGCCGCGCGACCGCGGCTTTCAACCGCCCACGGGCATCCAGCACGAAACGGCTCGCGAGCGATTCGAGGGAGGCCGCCGCGCCAGGAGGCCCGTTCGCCACCTGGACGTCTCCGCGAAACGTCCAGCTCGTCGAGGGTACGGCCCGTGTCGTCCTCGCGCTGCGCCGCTTCGCCGCCATGGCCGTTTTGATAAACAAATTGTCCTGATTGCGCAATGCCGCCAGGGGCGAGACTCCCTAGGGTCGCCCACAGGCCTTCGCGCGGTACGGCGAGGGCACCCACGTGGCCTCCTGGCCCCAGGATGAAAGGGCTTCTCCGTGTTCAGCGCCAACGACAATGCTTGGGATCCCCTGGCCGTCCTGCCCGACGAGCGGGTGCGCGCCGTGCTGCGTCGCCTCCACGGCGAGGCGGACCGCCAGGTTCCAGGCGTCCTCCTCCAGCTCCTGCCACAGCTGCCGCGGCTGCTCTTGGGCCGGCCCATCGACACGCCGGGCACGGAGCACACCTTCGCGGACAAGTACCTCGCGATCGATCGCGCCCAGGGTGCGTTCTGCTACCTGACCGCGCGGGCGCTCCGCGCCAGGAGCATCATCGAGTTCGGCACGTCCTTCGGCGTCTCGACGCTCTGGCTGGCGGCCGCGGTGCGCGACAACGGCGGCGGCCGCGTCATCGGCACCGAGCTGCTGCCGGAGAAGGCTCGGCGCGCGCAGGCGCACCTGGAGGAGGCAGGGCTCGCCTCCTTCGTCGAGATCCGGGTGGGCGATGCGACGGAGACGCTGCGGTCGGACCTCGGTGAGGTGGACTTCATGCTCAACGATGGGTTCCCGCTGCGGGCGCTCGACGTGCTGAAGCTCGTCGCGCCAGCGCTGCGCACGGGCGCGGTGGTGGTGACCGACAACGTCGGCGTCTTCAAGGGCGACTATCGCGACTACGTCGCCTGGGTGCGCGATCCGAGCAACGGCTTCGCGTCCATGACGGTGCCCTTCCGCTCAGGCACCGAATACTCGGTCCGCCAGCCCGGGCGCCCTGGCTGAGCAGGGGCGACCCGGCGGCGTCCCTGCCGGCGCGTAGCCCCTACCGGACGCGTCCCTCGCGGCCCAGGCCCGCGTCCATGACGCGGGCCCGGCGCGCGCGTCACTCCTTGCCGAAGGCCTTGGCGAAGAGCTTCTCGATGCCCGACTTCTCGGGCTCGATGGCGATCGAGGGCGCGGGCACGCCCATCGCGGTGCCGAGGGCGGGGCGCAGGCCGGACGCGACGCCCGGCTTGACGTGGTGACGCAGGTCGACCGCCACGTCCGTCTTCACGTGGGTGCCCACGCCCATGGCCGTGTTCACGTCCGCGGAGTGCTTGAGGAAGCCGTTCTCGATGCCGAACTTCCCGCCCGCCTGGGCCGAAGCGCCCGCCACCGCGCCCGCGGTGACCGAGCCGTGCACCCGGCCCACGTGCCCGCCCGCCGTGGCGTACGCGCCCGCCGTGGCGCCCGCGCCCACCTGGCCGGAGACCATCGCCGTGGCCGCCCGCGGGTCCACCGTGGCCACGCCCTCCGCGAAGGCGGAGGCGCCGGCCTTCGCCTCACCCTTCACGTAGCCGCCCACGTGCCGGTTGAAGTCGTGGCTCGCGCTCGCCGTGACGCCCACGCCCGTCTCCGCCTTGGCCGTCAGCGCGGCGGTGTACGCGTGCGAGTTCGTGTCGGCCGACACGCCGGCCTGGGCCTGCGCCTTGAAGGAGTTGGCCTCGCCGGTGAGCTGCGCGCTCGACACGCCCAGCCGGCCCGCGTGCGTCTTCTGCATCCCGAAGGAGGCGTTGGGGCCCTGGACCTCGGCCTGGGCCGAGTAGTGGTGCACGCCACCGCCGCTGTGGCTCGTGGTGGAGGCCTGCACCGAGCCCACGTTGCCGCTCAGCTTGCCGCCGCCGAAGGTGTCCTTCTCGAAGGGGTTGCCCGGCTTGTCGATGAGCACGTTCTGCTTCGCGCCCGGGGGCGCCGTGAGCTTGTTGTCACCGCCGCTCACCGCCACGTCCGAGCCCTGGCCCGTGGTCTTCTCCCAGGGGGTGTAGGAAGGCGCGCCCTCAGGGGTCCCCGCGTGCTTCGGCGGCGTCGCCGTGGTCGCGGCCGGGGTCGTCGCCGGGGGCTTCGTGGCCGTCGTGGCGGGCGTCGTCGTGGCCGGCGTCGTCGCCGGGGGCTTCACGGTCGTCGCGGGCGGCTTCGTCGCCGTGGGCTTCGTGGCCGACGTCGAGGCGGGGAGCGTCGACGCGCGCGCCGGCGGCCTGGCCTGGGACGTCGAGGAGGTCGGGAGCGAGGAGGAGCGGAAGAGGGAGGGGGACGAACCAATGCGACGGGCCATGGCGGGAACCTCAGCAGTACGTCGAAGGGGGAGCGAAACAGCGATGCCCTGTCCAATTGCATCCGGCATGCCGAGGCGATGTCGAACGGTGTGGCCAGAGCCCGCCTGTGGTTTCAAGAGGTTGGCGGGAGAGACTTCACGCAAGGAGGGCCCGGGCTGGTGACCGCGGTCATCAGCCCGGGGACAGCGGTCATCAGCCCAGCAGGTTGGCGATGTCCTTCACCGGCTGCGGCGCGGCCTCGGTGTTCCCCAGCGCGCCCATGACCCCGCCGAAGATCATGCCGGCCGGGTTGGCGCGGCCCTTCGTGATGGAGCCGATGACGCCCTCCGCGGCGCCCTTCAGGGTGTTGACGTAGCCGGTCGCGGCGCCCTCGAGGACGCCCTTGAAGCCGCCCTCCGAGTTGCCCACGCCCGTCAGGACGTTGCTCACCACCGGCATGAACCACAGGGCCTTGCCCGCCTCGCCCGCGAACCACTGGAAGTTGTCCTTGTTGCTCCCGTCCGCCTTCACGTGGGTGTCGTTCGTGGTGGGCAGCTGGTGCTCCCCCAGGAAGGAGTAGCCCTTCTCGGCGAAGTCCTTGATCATGCCGGCCTCGGTGCCGTGCCGCGCGTCGCCGTCCTTGGTGATGCCCTCGATGTTTCCGTCGCCCACGCCGCCCTGGACCTTGTTCGAGCGGTCGCCGCCGGTGGAGGCCTTCGCGCTGTCGATGAACTCCAGCACCTTGGCCAGCCGGTAGACGCCGTCGGCGTTCTGCTTCGGGTCCTTCAGGTCGAGCTTCGGGTCAACGCCCGTCTGCTTGCACAGCTGCTCGAACTTGATGTCCTTCTGACGGCCCAGGTTCTTGAGCACCGGGGTGTCGTCGACGATCTGCGCCGCGGACCGGGTGTCGCCGGCCGGCCGCTTGTCGTTGGCGCTCGGCACACCCGAGCCGGTGGCCTGGGGCTCCTGAGCCGACGGCTGGAGCTCCTGGACCGAAGGCTGGCCCCCCTGAAGCGACGGCTGGAGCTCCTGAACCGAAGGCTGGAACCCCTGAAGCGACGGCTGGAGCTCCTGGACCGAAGGCTGGAACCCCTGAAGCAACGGCTGGAGCTCCTGGAGCGACGGCTGGAGCCCCTGAAGCGACGACTGGAGCTCCGAGGCGCGGGGCTGGTGCCGGTTGATGATGGCGGGCTCGAACGAGTCCACCTTGCTGAAGCCCTGCGCCGCCGCGCCCTGGGCCTGGGAGCCGCCCTGCACTGGACCCGCGGAGAGCTGCTGCTTCGGGTTGAGGGTGGACACCGGAGCAGCGCTCTGGCGCAGCGAGGGAGAGGAGAGGGCCTTGGGCTTGATCATGGGTATCACCTGGTTCGTGACAGCGTTGCCTTGCCCTATTGCAGCGCGGATGCCAGCCAGGCGCCCCCCGTAACCCATGGATTTCCTTGGGACGGAGGACTCGCGACAGGCGGCCAGCTGGTGACCGCGGTCACCAGGAGGATGGCGTCAGTCACCATGCGCCGGCGATTGCCGTCCGGCGCGTTTGCCCGGAAGCTGCCCGGCGATGATCGACCCACGCTTCCCCGCCAGACTTCTGGAAGACCTGTCCCAGCAGCGCGGCATCGTCGGGCCGCACACGCGCCTCGACCTCGACAGGGGTGGAGACGAGAGCGAGGAGCTGCCCGCCGGACTGGTGCCCTTCGCCCGGGATGGGGGCGGCGGCGTCTGGTACCTCGACGTCGAGGGCGCGCTGAAGAAGGGCGTGGGGGCCGTCTTCTACCTCCACATGGGCGAAACGTACGGCGACACCCGCTACATCGCGGCCTCCTACGAGGAGCTCCTGCACCGCGTCGCGGAGGGGCTGCGCCCGGGCGACCTGCCCTCGTTCGATGCGCTCGCCTCGCGGCAGCCGCCGAAGAACGTGCGCGTGCCGGGCATCGAAGGCCCGGTGGACATCGAGCGCGTCCACGCGAGCACCGGCGGCCCCGCGGTCGTGACCGTGCACGACGACGCGCGCTGCGAAGGCGGCTTCGTGGCCCGGGCCGGCACGTCCGTCTTCATGACCGAGGCGGGCCGCATCCAATACGTCACCCTGGCCGAACGCGCGGTCGTGGACGGCATCCCGTGCGCCGAGGGCACGGCGCTCGCCATCCATCCGGAGACCGGGCGCCCGCTGAAGTTCACACCGACGGAGCCCATCGTCGTCGACGGCCTCCCGCTGGCCCCCTTCCACGAGGTCTCGGTCTCTCCCGGCGTGAGCGGCGTGCTGGCCCGCGACCACGACGTGGACGGCGTCCCCCTGGCCGGCGGCACCCGGGTGGTGCTGCTGATGGAGAAGCTCCACAGCGGCACGCTGCGCGCCGACGCGAACGTCGCGGGGACCACGCTCCCCGCCGGCACCGGGTTCGAGCTCGTGGCCGGGCGCCTCTTCCGCACCCGCCCGCCCGCGGCGTGACGGCCGCGGGCGGAGGCTCCCCTCAAGCGGCCTCGGACTTGGAGCGGTGCTCCTTCATGAAGCGGTGCCGTCCCAGGTAGCGCCCGACGGCCTCCAGCGCCCCCTCGGGGTCCTTCAGCTTGCTCAGGCAGATGGAGCGCCGGCCCTTGAAGCGGCCCTCTCCGGTGACCTGGAGGTCCAGGTACTTCTTGAACATGCGGTCGGCGGTGGAGGCGGAGGTGATCCGGTCGAACTCGATGGGCTGCTCCCACTCCGAGCAGCTCACCTGCGCGTAGTCCAGCCGCACCTCGTGGCCGGCCGCCTTGCCCTCGAAGGTGAGCGGCGGGAAGTGCTTCTCCACGTGCTGCCGCTCCTCCTCGGTGGACGGCTCGTAGCGGTAGGCGAGCGCCAGGTCATGGGCCTGGGAGAAGCGCTCTTCGTAGACCCCCCACAGCCGCGACTCGATGGCCTCCGCGTCCACGAAGGCCTCCACCCACGAGGACGCCACGGGCTCCAGGAGCACCTGCGCCATGTCCGCGGGCTTCAGGTGGACGCCCACGTTCTCCATGCGCGCGCCCAGGGGCGGGTGGGAGTCGAACGGATGGGGCGTCACGGCGCGGTGCAGGTCATCGTGCACGGCCTCGGACTGGGCATACTCGGAGAAGCCGTGCGCGACCCGCTGCGCGATGGCCACCGACTGGTGCTGCTCGTCCTGGGCGAAGAGCTTCGCCTCCACGCGGTCCCGGAAGCTCGCGTACGCGCCCACCTTCACCAGGGAGCGGGCGATGTCCTGCCCCGACGTGACCCCCGCCGCCAGCCGGTCCGCCGCGAGCTCGCTGGCGCGGCGGCTGCGGCCCAGCGACAGCTCGAAGAGCCCGCGGTAGGCCGCCATGAAATAGAAGACGGGGCGCGTCACGCCGCCCTCGTAGAGCGTCTGGAGGTAGTGGCCGAAGTGCGCGAGCATGGGCGCCAGCCGCTTGCTGTGCCCGGTGTCGCCGCCCAGCAGGTGCCCCATCTCGTGCGCGAGCACGGCCTCCGCCTCGGAGCGCTCCAGCAGGCGCAGCAGGGACAGGCTCACGAAGAGCGTGCGGCCGGTGAGGACGCGCCCGTCCACGCGCACCTCGTGCTCGGTGACGAAGAAGTTGGTGTCGATGCCCGCGAGGATGTGGTCGGGCGGGGACGTCTGGAGCCGCTCGCACAGCCGGCGCACGCAGGCCCACAGCTCCGGGGCGCGCTCCTCGGGGACCTCCTCCGCCTCCACGTCGAAGTCCATGGGCGGGCGGCGGAAGATGGCCACCACCACCAGGAAGATGGCGATCGCCGCGATGACCGCCATCGCGCCGATGAGCTTCGGGTAGTAGCGCTGGGTCCAGAGCGCGGTCACCCAGTAGGAGAGCCACACCGCCAGCACGCCCTGCCCCAGCACCTGGAGCGCGCTGGTGACCCGGAGCACGAGCCAGCCCACCAGGAAGCTGCCGTACTGGAAGGGGCGCGAGATGAACGCGGCCAGGCCGCACAAGAGCGCCACCACCGTGGAGGCGACCCCGAGCGCCAGCAGGACCCACGAGCCCAGGCGCGCCCACCCGAACTGCTTCACGTCCGAGCACGCGCTCCCCAGGTTCTCGCGGTAGCGCGCCAGCTCCTCGCCGTCGCTCAGGCAGGCCGCGGACGCGGGAACCGCGCGGTAGAAGGCGAGCGCCTCCTGGCGGTCCTCCGCGCTCAACTCCGCGTCGAGCCCTATCTGCTTCTCGATGACCGCCAGCACCTGCGCGTCGAAGCGGTCGGAGGCATGACCGGAGAACCAGAGCCCGAACAGCGGGAGGGCGAAGAG
>JAFADT010000537.1 GCA_023424585.1 Pseudomonadota bacterium | reverse complement strand
GAGGCGGCGGGCTTGCGCACCGGGCCCAGCGCGGGCACGGGGTGGCCAGACACCTCCGACAGCGCCTTCACCATCTCCTCGGTGGCGGACGTGCCGGTGTGGGCCGCGTCCAGGTCCTCCAGGAGGTCCGACAGCACGTCGCACGCGCGGAGCATGACGTCCGTGGCCGTCTCGGTGGCCGTCTTGCCTTCGCGCTCGGCGCGCAGGACGTCCTCGGCGGCGTGCGCGAGCTGTCCGATGGCGGCCAGGCCCAACATGCGGGCCTCGCCCTTCATCGTGTGCAGCTCGCGCGCGACGTCGTCCGCGGCCTGCTCCGCGGTCTCCTTCTCCAGGTCGATGACTCCCAGCTGGATCTTCTGGAGTCGGTCGGCCGTGACCTCCTGGAACTTCTTCAGGAGGGATTTCTTGAGGGCCTCGGTGTCCATGGGTCGCGGGCGTCAGGGCGCTTCTGGCGCCCCTCGACCCATTTCTCCCCTCAGGAGAACGACTAGTCGGCCTTGAACCGCTTGATGAGCTCCGCGAGCCGGCCCGCGAGCTGGGTGAGCTCGGCGGCCGCCCCGGTGGCCTGCTTCGACGCCTGCGTCGTCTGGCGCGTCACGTCCTCGATCTCCGCCATGGACGCCACCACCTGCTCGGTGGCCGTGCGCTGCTGCTGGGTCGCCAGGTTGATGACCCGGGCCGCGTCGCTCGTCTCCTGCACGCCGGCGAGGATGCCCTCCACGGCCTGCGCCGCCACCGCGCCCAGCTTCTCGCCGGACTCCGTGGCGTGCTTGGACGCGTCCGCCGCACCCGCCGCGGCCTGCGTGGCCTCGCGGATCTCGGTGATGAGGTTCTTGATCTCCTTGGTGGACTCCAGGACGTTCTCCGCCAGCCGGCGCATCTCCGCCGCGACGATGGAGAAGCCCTTGCCCGCCTCACCCGCGCGGCTGCCCTCCAGCGCCGCGTTGAGCGCCAGCAGGTCGGAGCGGTCCGCGATCTCGTCAATGACCTCCACCACCGTGCCAATGCGCTCCACGCGCTTGGACAGCTTGGAGATGGAGTCCGCCACCGCGACGCCGTCGCTGCGGATCTGCTGCATGGCCTGGATGAACTCGCCGATGGCGCCCCGGCCCGCGCGGGCCGCGCCCAGCGTCTCCTCGGCCACGCGCGCCACGCTGCCCGCGTTCTCCGCGATCTGCGCGGACGCGTGCTTCAGCTCCTCCATGGTCGCGGTCGTCTCGTGGATGGCCGCGGCCTGCTCGGTGGAGGACGTCTCGTGCTGCGTGGACGCCGCCAGCACCTGGTTGGCGGAGGACGACAGCCGCAGCGCGGCCTCGTTGATCTCCCGCACGAAGATGCGCAGCGTCTCAATGACCTTGCCGAAGCCCTCCAGCAGGGGCCCCAGCTGGGGGTCCTCCGTGGAGGTGTTCCAGCGCGACAGGTCGCCTTCGCGCACCAGGATGATCAGCGAGTCGAGCGCCTGATCAATCTCCTGCGCCGCCACCTGCTTGCGGTGCTCCGCGGAGGCGAACTGCTCCAGCACCTGGTTGAGCAGGTGGCCGAAGCCCGTGGGGTCCGCCTGCAGGCGGTCCTGCGGGACGCGCGCGGTCAGGTTGCCGGCCAGCACCGACATCAGCGTGTCGGTGAAGGGCTTGAGCGGATCCACCACGGCGTTCGCGACGGCGGCGGTGTCCTCGCCGGCCTTCACGCCCGGGGTCTTCCTCGCGCCGCGGGACTTCGCGGGCTTCTCGTTGGGGCTCTCCAGGGACATGTGTGTCAGTGCCTTCCTTGCGTCTTCAAGGTTTCCGCCAAATCAATGAGCAACACGGGACGTGCCGCCTCTTCATCCAGGCCGAGGCAGACGCCCACCGCATACGAAGCCGCCGCGGCCGCAGCCGGCATGCGGCGCAGCCCGGCGAGCGGGATGGGGCGCACCCCGTTGACGGCGTCCACCTTCAGGTGGCCCTCGCCCTCGGGGGTGTCGAACACCAGCGCGCGCAGCCCCTTGTGGGGCAGGCCCAGGTCGCGCACGGTCAGGTCCTCCGGGAGCGCCCGGTCGATGCGCAGCACGGACGACGCGTCCGTGCCGTACTCCGAGTCGCCAATCTGGAAGAAGAGGATGTCCACCTCCGCCTGGGTGGGCTCCTGCTCCGCGTCCAGCTCCTCGCTCAGGACGTTGCCGCTCATCGCACCACCGCGCGCTGACGGGCCGTCTGCAGGAGCTTGGAGAAGTTGAGCAGGTTGAGGCCGTCCTGCGGCCCCGAGCCCTGCACGATGCCCAGCAGGTGCTCCGCGGCCTGATCACCGCCCAGCGGCGGCGGCAGGATGTCCGACACCGGGACGCGGCGCAGGCCGAGCACCGTGTCCGCCACCACGCCGGACACGTAGCTGCCGCTGATGCCCACGAAGATGCGGGTGCGCGGACCGATGCGCGCCTCGCCCTTGCTGAGGAAGCGCAGCAGGTCCACCACCGGCAGCACCTGGCCGCGGTGGCCGGTGACGCCCAGGATGAAGGACGGCGTGCGCGGCAGCGGCGTGAGGAGCCCGGCGCGCATCACCTCGAGCACGTTCTCGCTCGGGATGCCGAAGCGCAGATCGCCCACGCGGAAACAGAAGAATTCCTGCTCCGGCCGGGCCTGTGCGGCCACCGTGCGGTCTGGCGCCATGCGCAAGGCGCGTTGGAGGGGAGAGGAGGTCGGGGTCAAGGCACTGAAGTATCCAAGACCGGGAAAGAGGGGGTCAAGGGTCCATCGTCCGGAGCAGGACAGGCCGCCTGCTCGCCGTTTCGATGGTCCAGCGTGACCCAAAGGTGTAGGGTTGTGGGCTGGCAGCCCCTGAGGAGGACGATGTCCCGCGTACTGGTCATTGACGACAGCCCGATGCTTCTGGAGCTCACCGTCCGGGCCCTGACCGCCGCCGGTTACGAGGCCAGTGGCGCGCAGGACCTGGCCGCGCTCGACCAGAAGCTCACCGAGGGCCCGTTCGCGCTCATCCTCATGGACGTGAACATGCCGGAGATGTTCGGCGACGACGTCGTCGAGTACCTCCGCAAGCAGAAGGGCGTCACCGCCAAGCTCGTCCTCTACTCCGACATCTCCGAGCAGGAGCTGGAGTCGAAGACGAAGAACTCCGGCGCGGACGGCTACATCCTCAAGAGCGGAGGCCTGGAGGGCGTGCTGGGGGGCGTGATGGGCCTCATCGGCGCCCCGGCGCTGAACGTCCCCGCCGCGGTCCCCGCTCCTGCCGCCGTGGCCGCCGCCGCTCCTGCTCCCGCCGCGGCGGCTCCGGC
>JAFADT010000453.1 GCA_023424585.1 Pseudomonadota bacterium | reverse complement strand
CCGTGGCCGGGGATGCGCTTCACGCGGAGCTGTCCGCGGCCCTCGCGGCGACGTCCGCTTCGGCGCGGGAGGTGCTCGACGCGCGCCGGAAGGCCTGGCGCGAGGCCTCCGCCCGGACGCCCTTTCCCGCGCACGTCGCGGAGCTCTGCTACGCGGGCGAGCCGTGGATGACGGGGCTCGTCCTGGACACGGACGCGGGCTTCGCCTGGAGTGTGCAGCCCTTTCCCGGCGCCGCGCTGGACGCCGCGAGGCTCTCGCTGCGCACCCGCTCCGCGGAGGCGGGCTTCGCGCTGGAGGCGAGCGTCCTGCTGACCCCGCCCGCGATGAACGACGTCGAGGCGCTCGCGCAGCGGGAGTTCCCGCCGTCCGCGCCCACCGCCCGGCAGCCGTGGCCGGAGCAGGGACACTAGGCCATGCTCATCCAGCTCATTCCCTGGCTGCTGGTGGCCTGGTTCGCGGTGTCCTTCCTCTGCCAGTTCCTCCCCATGCGCCTCCAGGGGCTCCTGCGCGCCCTGGACGTGTTCGGGCTCATCCCCCGGTGGATGTTCTTCTCTCCGTCGTTCGCCTCGTCCGACTACCACCTGCTCTACCGCGAGGCCCTGTGTGACGGGACGCTCACGCAGTGGCGGGAGGTTCCGCTGGCCGTGCGGCGCTCGCTGGTGAGCGCGGTCTGGAATCCGGAGCGGCGTCATCGCTACGCGGTGGCCGCCGCGGTGACCCGGCTGGTGCAGCAGGCCCGGGCGCGGCGCCGCGTGCCCCTGACCCAGACCGATGGCTACGCGGCCATCCTGGCCCTCATCACGTCCCAGGGCGGCACGCCGCTCACGCGCGGGTTCCAGTTCGCCATCGCCGAGTCCCATGGCTACGAGACCCGGACGCCGTCCCGGATGGTGCTCGTGTCGGAGCTGCACCCGCGATGACCCCCTTCACGAACGCCCCCGACCTGGCGCTGTACGCCGTGCGCGCGCTCATGGCGCTGGGCATCCTCGTCGTCACGGGCGAGTTGCTGGCCAACTGGCGCGACCACGCCGAGGACGGCTTCTCCGGCTGGCGGCTGCTGCGCCAGATGCTGGAGCGGCACAGGGGTGGCCCCCTCCTGCGGTTCGCCGTGTCGCTGGTGTCCCCCGGCCGCTTCGAGGGCTGGCTGTACCTGCGCGGCGGCTGCGCGGCGGCGCTGCTGGTGCCCACGCTGCCGGCCCCTGCGGTGCTCACGGCCCTGGCGCTGCTCTTCGTCACGGACCTCCTCGTCTCCATGCGCCTGCTGTTCAGCAAGGAGGGCTCGGACCGCATGGTGCGGATGATCAACGTCGCGCTGCTGCTCGTGGCGCTGGCGCCCGGCGAACCGCACGTGCGGGAGGCGGGGCTGGCCTTCATCGCGCTCCAGGGCTGCCTGGCCTACTTCACCGCGGGCTTCTGGAAGGCCCTCGGGCCCAGGTGGCGCGACGGTCAGGCCGTGTTCCTCGTCTTCAACACCCGCACCAACGGCGCGCGGCCCATGGCCGCGATGCTCGCGCGCCAGCCGTGGCTCACGCGCCTCCTGAGCTGGTCGGTCGTCGGCGTGGAGCTCCTCTTCCCGCTGGCGCTCGCGGGAGGCCCCACGGTGGCGCTCGCCTTCGTCGCCTGGGGCGTGGTGTTCCACGCGACGAACGCGCTGGTGATGGGCCTCAACTCCTTCTTCTTCGCGTTCGCGGCGACCTACCCCGCCATCCTCTACTGCGCCGAGCACGGCGTCCTGCTGCCCTGAATCAGGCCCCGGCCGCCCCGCCCTCCAGGAGCGCGGCGGCCTTCCGGGGCGACAGGATCTCGAAGGGCAGGCGCCGGCCGCCGCCCATCGACAGCACGCGCTGGTCCTTGCTCACCAGCCAGGACGCCCCCGCGCGGGCCGCCAGCTCCAGGAACTTCTGATCATCCCGGTCCCGGCACGGCGGCAGCGCCACCGGAGCCCCCTCCCCGTCCGCGACCCGCACGAGCGCGCCATACGCATCGCGCACCGCCCGCTGCGCTTCCGCCGCCAGCTTGAACGAGGGATAGGCGAGCACCAGCGCCAGCTCCTTGAGCGTGTGCCGGTCCGCCCACGCCGTCACCGCGCCTGAATGCAGCGCCTGCTTCAGCGGCCGGGTGAAGACGTCATCAAAGACGAACACGTCCAGCACCACGTTGGTGTCCAACACCACGGAACGAATGGCAGGCACAGCGGAAGGCGTCTTCACGGTGGAAGAACTTTCCGTCACCAACACCGCTGACACAACCGCGCGTTTCACGCGTCAATTCCAATGCACGGAGGGCCCATGGCGCAAACAAGCATTCATGGATAAAGATGCATATCGATGAACTCCCTCCCTGACTGGCCCCCGCCGGTGAAAGGTCTGTCCATGAAGCCCTCGTCCCGTTCGCTGTGTCTGACGTTGCTGAGCGCCGCCGCCCTGCTGGGTGGCTGTGGAGGCGAGGAGGCGCTCACGCAGGAGGCAGAAGGCGTCATCGCGCCGCCGGTCCAGACGGAGGTCGCCGGCAACGGGCTGAGCGCGAGCGCGGCGTATTGCGATGACGTGACGACGTGGGATCCGGCCTGGGTGGCGTTCGAGAATGACGTGCTCACGCGGATCAACCAGCGCCGCGCGGCGGGCGCCACCTGTGGCGGGGTGGTGAAGCCGGCGGTGGGCGCGCTCACGCTCGACAGCAAGCTCCGCTGCGCGGCGCGCAAGCACTCCAAGGACATGGGCACGAACAACTTCTTCAGCCACACGGGCTCCAACGGCTCCACGCCGTGGCAGCGCATGGCGTCCGCGGGCTACAGCTACCGGACGGCGGCGGAGAACATCGCCGCGGGCTACGGCTCCGCCCAGGCGGTGGTGGACGGCTGGATGGCGAGCACGGGTCACTGCAACAACATCATGAATGGCGCGCTGAAGCAGACGGGCATTGGCTACTACAACGCGCCGTCCAGCACGTACCGCGCGTACTGGACGCAGGACTTCGGCACGCCGTAGTCCCAGCCACGAGGGGGAGGGCTATCCTCCACGTATCATGCCCTCCCCTTTCGCCGAGCACTTCCCCGCGCTCAGGTCCGGCTTCAGCTACCTGGACAACGCGGCGGGGGCGCAGGTGCCCGCGCACTGCATCGACGCCATCCATCAGTTCCTGATGGGTGGCAGCAGCAACGTGGGCCAGCCCTATCCCCTGAAGCATCCCCTCATTCTCATTTCTCCCTCTGAGCTCGCCTGCTCGGCTGCTCACGGGTTCTCCTAGGGGAAATTTCAAACGAGGGGATTGCTCAGATGGTCGTATCCGCTCTGGTCTGGATCTCTGCCTCTCCTCTTGCTGCCGTCTCCACTCATTTGGTGTCTCGCCGACCTCATGTGAGGCATACTCCATGGCACTGCTGGTAGTCATGGGGGCCGATCTTCTCGCTCGGGGAGACGCTGCCTTGATGGCGGTGGACGTGGGGGGCTCATCGTGGCTGCTGCTGGCGGAGTGCGGTGAGGGTACCGGTCATGGCCTCAGTGAGAAGAGAAGGCCTGGCTCTGGCGGGGGAGTGGTGCCTCCCGTTGGACAAGAAGCAGCGCCTGGAAGCCTTGTTCGCGCGTGCCTGGCGGTCGTCCACGCATTTCGCGCTCATCCGGCGGGGACGGTGCGGGTCGACGGTGCGGATGTCGTCGTGCCCACACCGTAGTTGAAGCGCCTTCAGCGTAACTTCGGGTGGATCCGGGCGGCGGCGGTGCAGGCGCTGTGGGTTTCGTCGTGGCCTGGGACGACGGGTGGCTCAAGTGCCGCGTTGTGGGTGCGATGCCAGACGAACGGTGGAGTGCGCCTGCCGTTGAACGACGAGAGTGTCTGGACGGGAGTCGATGGCCGGGATGATCTCCAGTTGTACGAAGGGTCCAAGTTGAAGCTGTTCGTCTGCAGCCACGAAGGGTTTGGTGCAGTCTGGGGAAATGAGCGATTCTTCCGTGACCTGGGGGTTGCTCCCACTCGGCGGAAGCACGAGACGTATGAATTGGTGGGGGAGTCCGTGGCTCCTGCTGCCAGGTCGCTGATTATGCAGGGGGCACCCATTCCGTAGGCCGGTCATGCGATTCGTGCAACTCGTCCGGAGCTTCGCTGGAGCGTACCTGGAGCTGCCGCCCTAGCAAATGGTTGACGAACTTTTCGGCGGCATTTAGCGCGGCTAATCAAGTTACAGGTCGCTGCTATGCATTGGCTGATGCTGTTGTTAAGGGACTTCAGGTGAAGTTTTGTTGTTCGTCAAGGAAGAGGCGTAATGGCAAGTGGGCGCAATGGGGTGGTGTTGGGCGCGTTGGAGGTGCTTTGGCAGGGACGTCATCGTAGCAATTTTCTTCCGTATATTGGGGAGCCAAATGTTGATAAGCTTTGGGGGTTTGTCTTGGGGTTGGAGGCGGCTGCGTTGCGC
>JAFADT010000339.1 GCA_023424585.1 Pseudomonadota bacterium | reverse complement strand
GTGGTGGGGCGATGACGGCCGGCGCGGATTGCCGCAGCGACGCGGGCGCGCCGTCCCCCCACAGCTCGCGGGGGAACATGTCCCGCACCTCCGGGAAGCGCCAGGGGAAGGCGAACTGCAACCCGTCGGTGGAGACCTGGAGCTTGCCCTGGATGGAGCCGCTGTCGATGAGCAGCTCGATGGTCGGACCCGTCAGGGGGCCCCAGGTGGTGCCCCGATCGTTCCGCACCCAGTACTGCCGGACCTCGCCCTCCGCCATGTGCTGTCCTGCTCCCACTCCCTGGACCACCGGGAAGCAGGAATTTTATCGCCGCCCGAGCCCACCTCCAAGCAGACGACCTCTCGCGGGCCGCCGGGCGGGGGTTTCAGGGCGTGGCGCCCTCCATCGCCGCCAGCCCCACGCTGGCGAGGCACGCCGCGTCGGCCTGCTGCTCGGCGGGCGGGTCGAAGCAGTACACCTCGCTGTCGAAGACCTTGCAGATGCCCGCCGGGGTCCCCGCGCACGCCACCTTTCCGTACGCCGTGGTGCAGTTGTACCCGCACACCGGGCCCGTCTCGCTCAGCTTGCACTGCGGCGCGGGCAGGCCCTTGCCCCACGCGCAGAGCGCCGCGGGCGACGGGTCGAAGCAGGTGAGGTGGCCGTTCTGCGCCTTGCACACGCCCAGGGGCGTCTTCGCGCAGCGCACGCCCTCGGAGGCGTTCACGCAGTTGTAGCCGCACGCCATTTGCAGGCCGTTGCTGACGCACTGCGCGCGAGGCACCTGCCGGCCGAACACCGCGAACACCGCGGCGGGCGGGTCGAAGCACGTCACGTTGCCGCTCTGGGTGCGACACACGCCCGCGGGCGTCTTCGCGCACTGCACCTTGCCGAAGTCCGTCACGCACCCGAAGCCGCAGCCCACCACCCCGTCGATGGTCTTGCACTCCGAGTCCGGCAGCCCGGCGCCGTAGGCCTTCACCACGTAGGCCGGCGGGTCGAAGCAGACGGCCTGCCCGTCGATGACGGTACAGCGGCCCTGGAGCGTCTGGGCGCACCGCACGCGCTGTCCATCCGACTTGCACGCATAGCCACAGGACACGTGCCCGTCGATGGCGCGGCACGTGGCGGTGGTCGCGTCGGGAGGGGAGGGCGGCGCCGCCAGCGTCAGCGCCAGCACGGTCATCAAGGTCGCGAGCATGCACCGCATTGACCCCCAAGCTTCGCCCCCGCGCAAGTAAGGGTGATAAGCGAGCGCCACCGTGGACCTGGACGTCAGCGCAGTGAAGCTGGTGCTGTTGTGCGTGGCCGCGCTGAGCGCGGGCGTCGTGGACGCCATCGCGGGAGGCGGCGGGCTGATCACCCTGCCCGCGCTCCTGACGGCCGGCCTGCCGGCGCACGTGGCGCTGGGCACCAACAAGGGGCAGTCCGTGTTCGGCTCGGGCGCGGCCATGGTGCGCTTCGCGCGCGCGGGCCTCGTGGACGGGAAGCTGGCCCGGGTGACGTTCCCCTTTGGGCTGATGGGCGCGTTCGCCGGCGCGGCGCTGGTGCTGCTGCTCGAACCGGAGGTGCTCAAGCCGCTGGTGCTGGTGCTGCTCATCGCGGTGGCGGTGTTCCTCGCCTTCCGCCGCGCGCCGCCGAAGCAGGACGGCGTGGAGCCCTCGCCGCGGACGCGCGCGCAGGCCATCGGCGCGCTCATCGCGCTCTGCCTCGGCACCTATGACGGCTTCTTCGGTCCGGGCGTGGGCACCTTCCTCATCGTGGCGTTCTCGTCGCTGCTGGGCCACGGCCTGGCGCGCGCGTCCGCGGACGCGAAGGTGGTGAACTTCGCCTCCAACCTGGCGTCCGTGACGCTCTTCGCGGTCCGGGGCGTGGTGCTGTGGAAGGTGGCGCTGCCCATGGCCGCCGCGCAGTTCACCGGCGCGTGGCTGGGCGCGCACCTGGCGGTGAAGGGCGGCGACCGGCTGGTGCGCGGGGTGGTGCTGTGCGTGGTGGCCGCGCTGGTGCTGAAGCTGGGGCGCGACGTGTGGCTGGGCTGGGCGGCCTGAGGCAGGCGCGCCCGGCCTTCAGCCGATGTGCACCAGCAGGCACAGCCCGCGCTTCGCCACGGACGCGGTGAACTTCTGGAGCTCCACGAAGTAGGAGAGCAGCTCCTCCAGCGGGTCCACGTCCTCCGCCGGCTCCTCCTCGTCCCAGGTGCCGGGGTAGATGTCCTCCGCCTGGAGCTTCGCGGGGGCGAAGCGCTTGCGCAGGGCGTCCACGGGCGTCTGCTTCAGCGCCTCCGCCAGCGCCTTCACGGCGGCCGCGTCGAACACGCGCGCGGTGCCTTCATCCGACGGGATGTCGCCCACCTCGTCGCCGCCGCGCACGAGGAAGTCCAGGGGCGGCTGGCCCTCCCACGCGGTGCCGGTGAGCAGGTACTGGAGGCCGTGCCACGCCTCGCCGATGTCCAGCTCCAGGAACGCCGCGCCCTTCGCGTCGCCGAAGTCCTCCTCGTCCTCCAGGAAGGGCTCCAGCGACTCGGGCGCCGCGCGCAGGGCCTGGCGCTGCGACTCGGTGGTGCTGCGCAGCGTGCAGAGCATCTCCATGGGGCGGCCTACTCCACGACGACGAGCTTGGCGTTGTTCTCCACGGCGGTGCCCTCCTTGGCGAACACCTCCGTGACCTTGCCGGCCTTGGGGCTCTTGAGCTCGTTCTCCATCTTCATGGCCTCCACGACCACGAGCCCCTGGCCCTCCTTCACTTCCTCCCCGACCTTGACCAGCACCTTCACCACCTTGCCGGGCATGGGCGCGAGGACGACCTGGCGGCCCTCCACGGAGAAGCTGCTGGCGGCCGCGCGCATGCGCAGCTTGCGCTCGTCCGCGACGTCGGTGCGGTTCACCTGCCCGCGCACCAGCGTGCCGACCTCGTCGCCGTTCTCCTCGAACTCGACGTTGTACGACTGGCCGTCCACCAGGAGCGACAGCGTGCCCGCGTCCACGGACAGCGCGTCCACCTGGAACGTCTTGCCGTTCACCGTGAGCCGGTAGCGGTCCTGGCCCAGCGACTCCAGGTCCACCGGCACCGCTTCCTTCTGGCCTTGCTGCTTCGTGAAGTAACGCATGGAGGAAAGGTCCTTCCGAGAGGCTTGCGGGAGGAAGAGGGTCAGCGGCGGCGGCTCTTCAGCGCCAGCCGCCACGGGCTGATGCGGCCGCTGGCGTCCGAGCCACCGGCGCGCGACGGCAGCGTCTTCGCGCGCTTCTGGTCGCGCTGGAAGGCGTGCAGCGTGCTCGCGAGCAGCGCCACCTCGCTGAGCTTGGGGTCCTCCGCGCCCAGGAGCGCGGTGTGCTCGCGGGTGAGGAAGCTGGTGTCGTAGTCCCCGCCCACGAACTCCGGGTGGGACAGGATGCCGTGCAGGTAGCGGAGGTTGGTGGTGATGCCCTTCACCACGTACTCGGACAGCGCGCGCTTGGCCCGCGCGATGGCCTCCTCGCGCGTGGCGCCCCACACGGACAGCTTGGAGATCATGGGGTCGTAGGCGTTGGGCACCGTGAAGCCCGCGTACACGCCCGAGTCGTCGCGCACGTTCGGGCCGCCCGGCACGCGCAGCGCCTGGATCTTCCCGGGGCTGGGCATGAAGTTGCGCGCCGGGTCCTCGGCGTACACGCGCACTTCGATGGCGTGGCCGCGCGGCGCGGGGGCCTCGAAGAGGGGGAGCTTCTCCCCTTCGGCGGCCTTGAGCTGCATGGCCACCAGGTCCAGGCCGGTGACCCACTCCGTCACCGGGTGCTCCACCTGGAGGCGGGTGTTCATCTCCAGGAAGTAGAAGTTGCGGTGCACGTCCACCAGGAACTCCACCGTCCCGGCGCCCACGTAGTTGACGGCCTTGGCCGCCTTCACCGCGACCTCCCCCATCTTCGCGCGCAGCTCCGGCGTGAGGATGGGGCTGGGCGTCTCCTCCACCACCTTCTGGTGGCGGCGCTGCGCGGAGCACTCGCGCTCGTTCAGGTGGATGGTGTTGCCGTACTGGTCGGCGAACACCTGGATCTCCACGTGGTGGGGCTTCTCCAGGTACTTCTCGATGTAGACCGAGTCGTTGCCGAAGGCATTGAGCGCCTCGCTCTTGGCGGAGCGCCACGCGGAGTCGAAGTCGGCCAGGCCCTCCACGCGGCGCATGCCCTTGCCGCCGCCGCCGCCAGCGGCCTTGAGCATGATGGGGAAGCCGATGCCCTGGGCGTACTCGCGCGCCTCCTCGATGGTGACGATGGGCTCGGTGGTGCCGGGGACCACGGGCACGCCCGCCTGGATCATGTTGGCGCGGGCGCGGGTCTTCTCGCCCATGGCGTCCATGGCGGAGGCCGGCGGGCCGATGAAGGTGATGCCGGCCTTCTCGCAGGCGCGCACGAAGGAGGCGTTCTCGGAGAGGAAGCCGTAGCCGGGGTGGATGGCGTCCGCGCCGGACTGCTTCGCGACCTCCAGGATGCGCTCCTGCACGAGGTAGCTCTCGCGCGAGGGCGGGGGACCGACGAAGTACGCCTGGTCCGCCATGCGGACGTGCAGGGCCGAGCGGTCTGCTTCGGAGTACACCGCCACCGTGGCGATGCCGAGGTCCTTGCAGGTGCGCATCACCCGGATGGCGATCTCGCCGCGGTTGGCGACGAGCACTTTGCGGATCTTGGGCATGGGCGCCCGTCTAGCATGGGGCGCCCGGGATTGCCCGCCTCTACTTGCGCAGGTTCAGGTACTGGTCCATCAGCTTCCGGGCCTGGGCGAGCTTCGCCTCCACGAACCGGTCGTCCTCGTCCGGCTCCGGGGGCGGGGCGGGGTGCGACGGGGCCTCCACCGGCTTGCCGTCCGCCCCGAAGTCCACCGCGGCCGCCAGCAGGTTGCGGGCCGCGCTGCCGCTGAAGAGGCGGGCCACCGCCGTCGTCTCCACGTCCAGCCAGCGCGCGGCCTGGCGCAGGACGTCCAGGTACTCCCCCTCCATGGCGCGGGGCGGGCGGCTGGGCGCGGCCATGCAGACGCGCGCGTAGCTGTGCTCCCGGTCCACGTACATGCCCATGGAGCGGTCGCGGAAGTCCCGGGAGAGCGCCTGCGTCATGGCGTCCACGTGCTCCTCGGGGGAGGGCACCTTGCCGGACGTCTTGCCGGAGACGAGGGGAATCTCCGCCACGTGCCAGCCGCTGTCGGCCAGCGCCTCCGGGCGGGGCTCCACCCACTTCACCTCGGGGGGAGGCAGGTCCAGCCCCTCACACACGCCCTTGAGCGTCTGACGCAGGGCGGTGAGGTTTCCTTCGACGTCGGAGAGGAAGAGGACGAGTCGGCGCTGCTGGGACACGGGGGCTCCTTGAGTGGCCCCGTGAAAGCCTCGGCGTTACCTCCGAATTTCCGGAACGCGCCACGCCCGCCTGCCCTCCGGGCGACGGGGGGCGAGCGGGCGCGGCCGGGACTTCTTCTACAGCGGGATGTTGCCGTGCTTGCGCGGCGGGTTCTCCTGCCGCTTGTCCTTGAGCATCTCCAGCGCGCGGATGACCTTGGCGCGGGTCTCCTCGGGACGGATGACCTCGTCGATGTAGCCCAGCTCCGCCGCCTTGAACGGGTTGGCGAACTTCTCGCGGTAGTCGTCCGTGAGCTTCTTGCGCTCGGCGTTGGCGTCCTGGGCCTTCAGGAGCTCGTTGCGGAAGATGATGTTCACCGCGCCCTCGGGGCCCATCACGGCGATCTCCGCGGTGGGGTAGGCGTAGTTGATGTCCGCGCGGATGTGCTTGGACGCCATGACGTCGTACGCGCCGCCGTAGGCCTTGCGGGTGATGAGGGTGATCTTGGGGACGGTGGCCTCCGCGTACGCGTAGAGCAGCTTGGCGCCGTGGGTGATGATGCCGCCCCACTCCTGGTCGGTGCCGGGGAGGAAGCCGGGCACGTCCACCAGGGTGAGCAGGGGGATGTTGAAGCAGTCGCAGAAGCGCACGAAGCGCGCGGCCTTCACGCTGGCGTCGATGTCCAGGCAGCCGGCGAGCACCGCGGGCTGGTTGGCGACGATGCCCACGCTCTTGCCGTTCATGCGCGCGAAGCCGACGACGATGTTCTTCGCGAAGTGCTCCTGCACCTCGAAGAAGTGCTTCGAGTCGACGATGGCGCGGATGATCTCCTTGATGTCGTAGGGCTTGTTCGGGTTCGCCGGGACGATGGTCTTCAGCGACTCCTCGGCGCGGAACGGGTCGTCGTCACACGGCTGCGCGGGCGGGTCCTCCTGGTTGTTGGAGGGCAGGTACGAGAGCAGCTCGCGCGTCATGGCGATGGCGGCCTGCTCGTTCTCCGCGGCGAAGTGGGCCACGCCGGACTTCTGGTTGTGCGTGAGCGCGCCGCCCAGGGCCTCCTTGGAGACCTCCTCGTGCGTCACCGTCTTGATGACGTCCGGGCCGGTGATGAACATGTACGACGTGTCCTTCACCATCATGATGAAGTCCGTGATGGCGGGCGAGTACACCGCGCCGCCCGCGCACGGGCCCAGGATGAGGGAGATCTGGGGGACGACGCCGGACGCCAGCGTGTTGCGCAGGAAGATGTCCGCGTAGCCGGCGAGGCTCTCCACGCCCTCCTGGATGCGCGCGCCGCCGGAGTCGTTGAGCCCGATGACGGGCGCGCCCACGCGGGTGGCCAGGTCCATGATCTTGCAGATCTTCTGGGCGTAGGCGCCGGAGAGCGAGCCGCCGAAGACGGTGAAGTCCTGGGCGAAGACGAAGACCTGGCGGCCCTCCACGGTGCCGTAGCCGGTGACGACGCCGTCGCCGAGGATCTTCTTGTCGCCCATGCCGAAGTCGTGGCTGCGGTGGGTGACGAACTTGTCCAGCTCGCTGAAGGAGCCGGGGTCGAGGAGCAGGTCGATGCGCTCGCGGGCCGTGAGCTTGCCGGCCTCGTGCTGCTTGGCGATGCGGTCGGCGCCGCCGCCCTGCTCGGCCTGCTGCTCCATCTGCTGGAGCCGTGCGCGCAAGGGATCGTTCTCGGGGGTCGTGGCCATGGGGCCGCGCTCTAACACGATTGGCGGGCGGTGGCAGCGCTTCCCTTGTCCCTGGAGGGGTGGGCGGCCCTCCGAGCCGGGGGTGCGCGGGGCGGGGACGGGACGGAAGTTCAGGATTTCCGACACCGCTTCTTCTTCGCGGGGAAGGCGGGCAGGGAGGCTGGCGATGCGTGAGAGGCCGGGGGCGCTGCGGGTGGGGTCGTTCCGGGGGGTCCCCATCCGGGTCCACTTCTCCCTGTTGATAGCGCTGCCGCTCCTGGCGTTGTCCTTTGGCGGGGCGCTCCAGCGGGCGGCGGAGACGGCGGACGTGCCGTCGGGCGCGCTGGGGGGGCACCCGTGGGCGTGGGGGCTGGCGGTGGCGGTGGGGCTGTTCGTGTCGGTGCTGCTGCACGAGATGGCGCACACCTTCTATGCGCTGCGGCATGGCGGCGAGGTGCACGGCATCACGCTGATGATCGTCGGGGGCGTGTCGGAGCTCGCGGAGGCGCCCAAGCGGCCCAGGGACGAGGCGCTGATGGCGCTGGTGGGGCCGCTGACGAGCCTGGGGCTGGCGGTGTTCCTGGGCGCGCTGACGTGGGTCGTGCACGGCCTGGGGATGTTCCAGGTGCAGTTCGCGCTCTTCACGCTGGCGATGCTCAACGCGCTGTTGGGGGGCTTCAACCTGCTGCCGGCGTTTCCCATGGATGGGGGGCGCATCGTGCGCGCGGCGCTGACGCCCCGGCTGGGGCTGGTGCGGGCGACGCAGGTGGCGGCGTGGCTGGGGCGGCTGTTCGCGGTGGCGTTCGGCGTGTGGGGCCTGGTGACGCTGAACCCGTTCACGCTGGTGGTGGCGTTCTTCGTGTTGATGGGCGCGGAAGGGGAGTCGCGGCAGGTGCGGATGAAGGCGCTGCTGGAGCGGGTGAAGGTGGAGGCGCTGATGACGCCCCGGATGGTGGGGGTGGACCTGGACCTGTCCGTGCAGGACGCGCACTGGGCGCTGCGGCGCGAGCACGCGAGCACGCTGCCGGTGACGAGCGCGGGGCGGCCGGTGGGGCGGGTGACGTGGGCGGCGGTGCAGGCGGTGCCGGAGGCGCAGCGCGCCAGCTACATGGTGCGCGACGCGATGGAGGACGGGGTGGTGGCGGAGCTCGCCGAGGACGGCTGGACGGTGCTCCGGAGGATGTCGGACGCGCGCGTGCCCATGGCCGCGGTGGTGGACGAGGAGGGGCTGCTCGCGGGGACGTTGGACTGGAACGACCTCCAGCGGGGGCTGGCGCGCGCGGAGGAGGCGGAGCGCCAGCGGTCGCGGACGGGGTGGCCCCGGGAGCGGACGGCGTAGGGGGCGGTTCCGCGTTCCAGGTCGTCGCAGTAGAGCGCGTCGAAAGGAATCCCGAGCACGGGACCCAGCCTGCTCAGCGCGGCTTCGACATCCGGTTCCCTGACGCCGTACTCATCAAACGTCTTGGCTGTCGTTCCAGGCCTCGCTCCGCTCTCCTACGGCAGCGACCAGTTCATCTGGAAGCGGTGCGCGCCGTTGGGGGCGCTGTCCAGCCAGCCGGTGATGCTGTCGCTCTTCGCGAGCAGGGGGCCCAGCTCCGTGCTCGCTCCGAAGAACGCGGCCAGGCGCTCGTCGCCCATCACGTCCATCAGCGACACCTGGGACAGACCGCGCGCCAGCTTCTTCGGATCCAACGTGAACTCCACCGCGCGCTTCAGCGGCCCGCCCTTCTCCGGCAGCGACGCCAGCACCGCCTGCGTCACCGTGGAGTCGTTGCCGAACACCAGCTGCTTGCCCTTGAGCCGCACGTAGACGCTGCCGCCCCTGGCCTCCATCGCGTAGCCGTCCTCCAGCGCCCTGGCCCCCGGGAACTTCGCCAGTGGCGCCAGCGCCGCCTTCGCCGCCGCCGGGTCCGTCACCTCCGCCGCCAGCGCCTGCTTCGCCGCGAAGAAGCGCACCTCCGGCTTGCGCAGCGAGCCGCGCACCGCCACCGAGTCCACGCCGAGCAACACCTGCCCCGTCAGCTGCTTCGCCAGCGCGTCCGTCACCCCCTTCACGTCCGCCGCCGGACACGCGGGACACACCGTCCGCACCGCGTCCGCCACGGACTCCACCGCCTGCGCCACGCCCGTCGGCGCCACCTGGGCCCTCGCGAAGAGCAGGCCCGTGGGAGACATGGCGCCGTAGGGGCTCGTGCCCCTGGCCAGGAAGGGCGGCAGCGGCAGCTTCGTGGTCGTGCCCTCCACCTTCAGCCCCTTCGCCGTGCCATCCAGCGCCAGCACGCCGTCCTTCGTGGACACGTACAGCACCCCCGGCACCGTGGCCATCCTCGCGTCCGCGGCCGGCGCCTTCAGCGCCACCAGCTTCGCGGCCTCCTTGCGGAGCGCTTCGTCCGAGTCCGTGCTCAGGAAGGCACACGCCTCCTGCCCCTTGAGGACGTAGCCCCCGAAGCCCCCCGCGGCGCCCGGCGCTCGCAGCGTCGTCACGCCCTTCACCGTGCCCCCCTTCACGTCGCCGTTGCGCGCGAGCACGTTCGCGGTCGCTTCCTGGAACACCTTCGCGTCCTTCACCCGCGTGCACGCGATGCGGCCGTCCTGCCGCATGGACACGGTCAGCGGCCCCGCCGCGTCGATGCCCAGCGCCTCCATCGCCTCCGGCTTCCCCAGGTCCAACGGCAGCAGGGGGTGCAGCTCACCGCGCCACGCCTCCGGGTTCAGCAGCTGCGAGGACGCCCCGGCCCGCGTCAGGAACGCGTTCAGCCCCTGCGCCTGGTCCAGCTGTGGAATGTGGAGGACCGTCACCGTCGAGGCGGCGACGCGAGGCGCGGGTGCGGCCGCCAGCGCGGCGGCAAGAGCGAGTGCGAGCATGCCCCCACCTGAGAGCGCTCCACCGCCCCTGTCAAGGCACTCCCACCGGGGACGCCCGTCGCCAACGTCCTCGGGACGTCCCGCTCGCGCTACTTCGGCAGCCGGCCCGCGCGGGCCCACGCCATCATCCGCTTCGCCAGCTCCTCCGCGTCACGGCGCAGGCAGGCCAGCTGCAACACCTCGTCGTCCGTGTGCGCGAGCGCCATGCGCACCCGCAGGCCGTCCACGAACCGCAGCACCTGCTCGATGCTGAGCGCCCCCGGGTCCTCCAGCGCCCCCGCGAACCCCGCCACCTCCGCCTCCGCCGTGAAGCCCTCCGCCAGCAGCGCCGCCGCCAGCGCGGACCGCGCCACCCGGTGCTCGCGCGCCCGCGCCCCCTGCCGCTGACGACGCCACGGCTGCGCCTTCCACCGCGCTCCCCCGTCCTCCCCTTGCCCCCGCCCGCCCTGCGTCCGCGCTTCCATCGTTCGCATCTCCGTGCCCCCTCTTCCTTCGAGACCCGGGCCTATCGACCTGGGCCCATCCACGGGCGTGACTGGCATCCCCCCTCCCATCCACAAGCAGGACTCATGGATGAAGGGCTTTTCCGGAAAGACGCTTTCCACCTGCTTTCTTGCCCATCCCTCGGGGATGCTCGAACTGTCATGCACGGTCACTCCTGGCAGGTGGGAAAGCCTCTCGCCGGCGCCGGTCTCTCCGCCGGCGAGAGGTCACCGGGAGGCCCGGTGTCTTGCTGCCTTGAAGGATTGTCGTGAGGCGGTAGTCGTGGTGCGGGGCCCGCGGGAGGAGGCAGGTGTTCAGGTGGGGACAGTGTGCGGCCCCCCGGACGGATGGGATTGAACCTTCTATCTATTGCATCGTTCTGGGTCCGGTCCCGGGGGACAGCGGTGGTCGACCGCGTTCTTGTCGGGACCGTCACGGCCTTCCGGGGGGAAGCCATGCCGAACCTGCTCGACCTGCCGCGTCAGGCATTGATGGATCTGCGTTCGCGTCTCAGCCACCTGCCGCTCGTGTCCCAGTTGCACCGTCGGCACTCGCCCAACAGCCTGGCCCTGTCCAGCCCGGCGCCGCAGGACTCGGTGCTGGCGGATCCGCAACGCGTGGAGGTGTGGCGGCGCGCCGTGGAGCGCTACGTGCGCCCCAACCAGGTGGTGGTGGACGTGAAGGCCGGCACCGGCCTGCGCACCTTCCTCGCCGCGCACCAGCACCCGCGCAAGCTGTACTCCGTGGATGACTCGCGCCTGCTGGACACCACGCAGTGGGTGGCCCGCCGCAACGGCCTGGAGCGCATCGCCTTCGTGCGCGAGCCCACCTGGCAGTTCCAGCCGCCGGAGAAGGCGGACGTGCTGCTGCACGAGCTGCTGGGAGATTCGCTGCTCGACGCGGGGCTCGTGCCCCGGATGCTGGACCTGCGCACGCGCCTGCTCAAGCCCGGCGGCCGCATCCTCCCCAACCGCTTCGAGGTCTTCGTGGAGCCCGTGCAGCTTCGCGAGGAGGCCTGCGTCCCCTTCATCTGGACGCAGCACCTGCCCCACGTGGACTTCCGCTGCCTCCAGTCGCTGCGCGAGGCGATGAGCCCGTCGTACTTCACGCGGCTGGTGCGCTCCTACGAGGTGGACCACCTGCTGTGCGAGCCGGAGCCCGCGTTCGGGTTCGACCTGGAGACGATGCGGGCGGAGGGGCTGCCCTCGCGCGTGCGCATCCAGCGGCCGGTGGAGGAGGACGGGCGGGTGGATGGCTTCTGCCTCTTCTACCGGGTCGCCTTCGACGCGGAGCTGGCCTACGACGTGTCCCCCATGCGCGAGCGCAACACCACGGCGATGACGCTCCTGCGCGTGGAGCCGCGCGAGTTCAGCCGCTACGACACGCTGGAGTTCGAGCTGGAGCTGCCCAACCCGTCCGACCCGCGCACCTGGCGGTGGCAGTTCACCTGACGGCAGTGCTGGAGGCCGGAGTGATGCCCGGTGGACAGGCTTCCTGTCTCCGGGTGTCGCCGCGGGTGGGCGCACTGCCTAGCTTGCACCGCGCATGCGACCGTTTCGACTCCTCGTCCTGTTCCTCCTCTGGGGTGCCGCGCTGCCCGCCGCGGCCCAGGCTCCGCGCACCGTGGCGGGCGTGTGCGGCCGCACCAACTGGGTCTGCGTGTCGGAGTGCATCGACGCGGAGTGCGTCGACAAGTGCCTGCGCGAGGGCTGCGAGGACGCGCTCAAGCGGCTGAAGTCCTGCACGAGCAAGGCGGCCTGCGCGCCGGACGACACGGCGTGCGCGGCGAAGTCGTGCGGGCTCACCTGTGAGCGCTCCTTCGAGCCCGCGCCCAGGAGCCCGGAGAAGCTGGTGACGAGCCCGTGTGAAGGCGACAAGGCGCCGAAGGGCACGGCGGTCCCCAAGGAGCTGGTGGGCACGTGGGTGCTGTCCGCGGCGAGCATCCCGGACACGGACCAGCCGGGGAAGGAGGAGCGCATCGACGTGCAGCCCCGGTCCGACTACGCGCGGGCGCTCCAGGTGACGCCCTCCGGGTGCTTCGTGCTGCGGACGACGCTGGATGACGCGACGCTCGGGCGTGGCAGCACGCTGGATGTCCGCGCGTGGGGACAGCTGGAGGTGAAGGACAAGCAGCACCTGACGCTGCGCACGCAGGACGGTCAGGCGGTGGGCCCGGTGTGTGGCAAGGAGCGCGTGGTGCCGCTGTCCAAGGGCCGCTTCAAGGGGGGCGACTTCACGTATGCCATCGAGGAGAAGGACTCGCTCATCCTCACGGTGCCGGGCGCCACGCGGCAGACGTTCCAGTTCGAGCGCGAGAAGGCCGAGGCGCCGGAGCCGCCGCCGAAGCCCTGAGGAGGGCCTTGCCCCCACCGGGGTGCGCGGGTGAGAAGGGCGCCATGGCAGGCCGCGAGCGGATGGCGAGCATGGACGCGGCGTGGCTCCAGATGGAGGAGCCCGCGAACCTGATGATGATCACCGCGGTGCTGTGGTTCGACGGCGCCGTGGACCTGGAGCGGCTGCGCGAGGTGGTGCGGGAGCGGCTGGTGGAGCGCTACCCGCGCTTCCGGCAGCGGGTGGTGCCCGGCCCCCTGGGCGCGCCGTACTGGGAGGACGCGCCGGACTTCGACGTGGACGCGCATCTGTCCACGCTGCGCGTGCCGGAGTCCGTGGGGCGCGTGGGGTTGGAGGCGCTCGTGGGGGACTGGCTGGGCGTGCCCCTGGAGCGCTCCCGCCCGTTGTGGCACTTCCAACTGGTGCGCGGCGCGCAGGGCGGGGACGTGCTGCTCGCGCGGCTGCACCACTGCATCGCGGACGGTATCGCGCTCGCGCGGGTGCTGCTGTCCCTCACGGATCCGGTGGAGGCAGGCGCTGGGGCGGTGCGTGCCGCCGGGATGGAGGCGGACTCCGATGTGTCGCGCGCCGCCGTGGTGGAGGCGGATTCCGATGCATCACGTGCCTCCGCGTTGGAAGCGGACGCGGATGCGGCGCGAACCGCCGCGGTGGACTCAGACGTCGATGCAGCGCAGTCCGCCGTGCCGGAAGCGGAGGCGGATGCATCGCGAGCCGCGTTGGGCGCGGAGGCAGATGCTGCGCGCGCCGTCGAGCCGGGGACGGAGGCCGCGTGGCCGCGTGAGCGCATGGCCGCGCAAGGCAGACAGGATGCCCGGACGGAGGGCCCCGACGCGGTGACGCCCTCCGAGGATTCACGACGGCCGAGCGCCTCGCGCTGGTGGAGGCTGGCCCGGGGCGCCCGCTCGGCGCTGCACAGGGGCGCGGAGCTGGTGCGCGAGCCCATCCTCGCGGGCGACCTCGTGCGCCAGGGTGCGAAGGGCGCGGCGGCGCTGGGCAAGCTGCTCGCGCTGCCTCCCGACCCCCGGTCTCCCCTCCGGGGGCCGCTGGGCACCCGGAAGCTCGCCGCGTGGTCGGCGCCTATTCCCCTGGAACGGGTGAAGGCCGTGGGCCGGGCCCTGGGCGGCACGGTGAACGATGTGCTGCTCACCGTGGTGACGGGCGCGCTGCGGCGCTACCTGGCCTCACACGACGCTCCACTGGAGGACGTGCACTCGCTGGTTCCCGTGAACCTGCGGCCCCTGAATGCGCCCGTGCCTCGCGAGCTGGGAAACCGCTTCGGCGTGGTGTTCCTCCGGCTCCCCGTGCACCTGGCCGAGCCGCGCCGCCGGCTCCGGGAGGTGGCGAAGCGGATGGAGGCCCTCAAGCGCTCACCGGAGGCCGTGGTGACGTCCGGCGCCCTGGAGCTGCTGGGCCACACGCCCGCCGCGCTGGAGCGCGCCTTCGTGGACGTGATGGGCACCAAGGCTTCGCTCGTCACCACCAACGTGCCGGGGCCGCGCCAGCCGGTGTCGCTCGCGGGCAGCCGGCTGGCCGGGCTCACGTTCTGGGTCCCCCAGGCCGGCCATGTGGGCCTGGGGATCAGCCTCTTCAGCTACGCGGGGCAGGTGACCGTGGGCGTGGCCTCGGATGGGGCGCGCGTGCCCGACCCGGGGGCCCTCGTCGCCGCGTTCCAGGAGGAGCTGGACGCGCTGGCGACGCCGGCCCCTTGAGCCCTACTTCGCGAAGAGCTTGTGCGGGTCGTACCTGCCGCGCACTTCGTTCAGCTTCGCGCGGATGGCCTCCGGCCACGCGGTGTCGAAGTGCGCCGCGTCGCGGACCCTGCCCATGAAGTTGATGGTCATCTCCGACGACAGCCAGGGCTTCAGCTCCGCGCGCAGGCCCTCCAGCGCGCCGGGCAGCACCGTCTCGAACAGCGGCGGATGCATGCCCACCAGCCCGACGAGGAAGTCGCCGCCGCGGCCACCCACCGCCGAGCCGCCCGCCACGTCGTTCCGGCACGCGCCGCCCAGGTGCCGCACCTCCAGCATGAAGAACGGCGTCCGCGCGCCCGCGCCCACCTGGCGCAGCACCGCGGTCGCGAGGTCCTGATCCACGTGCGTCAGCATCAGCCCGCTGGTCCACACGGGACTGGGCCTCTCCGGATCATTGTGGATGCGCGCAATCTGCGACGCGGGCAGCTCGCCCAGCATGTCCATGTCCACGGGCGCCAGCGCCCGCAGGGGCGCCGCCAACTGCTCGCCCTCGCTGGGGGTGCCCGGGTACGCGAAGCGCAGGTTGAGCACCGTGCGCCCGCGCAGCGGGGGCGGGATGAAGTCGAACGGCGGGAAGCGCATGACGGCGATGCTCGTGGTCACGCGCGCGTCCGCCTCCGCCGTCCACTTCACCCAGCCGCGCAGCACGGCCTCGATGTGCTCCTCCGCGAAGAAGAGGCTGCCCGCGTAGAGCGAGCGCAGCTCCACCAGCTTCAGCTTCACCTCCGTCACGATGCCGAAGCCGCTCTTGCCGCCGCGCAGGCCCCAGAACAGGTCCGGGTGCTGGTCCTCGCTCGCCACCACCGTCTCCCCGTCACAGGTGACCAGCGTGTAGCCGACGACATAGTCGGAGCTGACGCCGTGGCTGCGCACCAGCGGCCCCAGGCCGCCGCCCAGCAGGTAGCCCACCACGCCCACGTTCGTGGACGAGCCGGCGATGGGCGCCAGGCCGTGCTTCGCCGCCTCCTCGACGACCGGCGCCCAGCGCGCGCCCGCGCCGATGGTGGCGATGCGCGTCGCCGGGTCGATGCGCACGTGGTCCAGCGCCTTCGTGGAGAGGAGCACGCCGGAGGTGATGGGCGCGTCCGTCCCGTGCCCCGTGGCCTGCACGGAGAGGGGCAGGTGGTTCTCCCGCGCGAAGCGGATGGCCTCCGCCACGTCCTGCGTGGACTTCACCGCCACCACGTACCGCGGCGAGTGGGTGACCCCGGCGTTGAAGCCCGCGCACTCCGGGGCATAGCCCGCGTCATCGGGCGTGTAGACAGGACCGCTCACGCGGCCAGCGAGGGACTGGATCATGGGGCGTTGCTCCTTCGTGTCAGCCAATGGCGCGAGGCGCAGCATAGACCTGGAAGTCGGGCCGCACACGCAAGCACCTGGTGACGACCCGGCCCGGGCGCGAGTGCTCCGTCCCACCTCCACACCCCTACAGCAGGCCGTGCTCCTCCAGCTTGTTGTAGAGCGTGCGCCGGCTCACCCCGAGCAGCCGCGCCGCCAGCGTGCGGTTGTCCCCCGCGCGCTTCAGCGCCTCCACCAGCGCCTCCTTCTCCACGTCCTTGCGACGTGACTCCAGCGTGACGGAGTCGGACGGCGACGGAGGCGCGGGCGCGGCGGCAGGCGGCGGCGCGAGCCCCGGCTGGCGGGAGAGCTCGCGCGCCACGTCCTCTCCGGTGAGCACGGGCCCGTCGGAGAGCACCACCAGGCGCTCGAGGAAGTTCTGGAGCTGGCGCACGTTGCCGGGCCACGGCTGGGCCTGGAGCGCCCGCAGGCCGTCCTCGCTCAAGGTGAAGGGCGGCCGGCCGTGGGGCCTCGCGTGCACGTCCAGGAAGTGGCGGGCGAGCAGCGCGATGTCCTCCGGCCGCTCGCGCAGCGTGGGCAGCCAGAGGGGCACCACGTTGAGCCGGTAGAAGAGGTCCTCGCGGAAGGTGCCCCGGCGCACGCCGTCCTCCAGCGACTGGTGCGTGGCCGCGACGAAGCGCACGTCCACCTTCACCGTCTGGGTTCCGCCCAGCCGTTCGAACTCGCGCTCCTGGAGCACGCGCAAGAGCTTCACCTGCACGGCGGGGGACACGTCGCCGATCTCGTCGAGGAACAGCGTGCCGCCGTGCGCCAGCTCCACGCGGCCGGGCTTGCGCGCCGCCGCGCCGGTGAAGGCGCCCTTCTCGTAGCCGAACAGCTCGCTCTCCAGCAGCGTGTCCGGGAGCGCCGCGCAGTGCAGCTTCACGAACGGCCCCGCGCGCCGGGGGCTGCCCTCGTGCAGGGCCCGCGCGGCCAGCTCCTTGCCCGTGCCGGACTCGCCTCGCAGCAGCACCGTGGCGGTGCCCTGCGCGGCCTTCGCCAGCAGGGCCTTCACCTCCGTCATCGCGCGGCTCTGCCCCATGAGCAGGGGGGCCAGCCCGCCCGCCGCCTTGCCCGTGACGCGCGCGGGCTCCGGGTCCTGGCTCGCGTGGAGCAGCGCCTTCTTCAGCGTGAAGAGGAGCTCCTCGCGGTCGAAGGGCTTGAGCACGAAGTCCGCCGCGCCCGCCTTCATCGCCTCCACCGCGAGCGGCACCGTGCCGTGCGCGGTCATCAGCAGCACGGGGACGTCCGGCCAGCCGCGCCCCACCTCCGCGAGCAGCTCCATGCCGCTCATGCCCGGCATGCGCACGTCGCTCAGCACCACGTCGATGGGCCGGCGCGCGAGCTGCGCCAGGGCGTCCTTCGCGCTGGAGGCCGGATGCGGGGTGAGGCCCGCCTGGGTAAGCAGCGCGCCCAGCACCTTGAGCAGCGCGGGATCATCGTCGACCACCAGGACGTGGCCCTTCAGTGCGTCGCTCACGCGGCTTCTCCCTTGGATGCCGGGGGCTGGGAGGCAGGTGCCGCCGGCAGGCGCAGGCGGAGGATGGTGCCATGGCCCTCGGCGCTCGTCAGGGACGCGGTGCCGCCGTGCGCCTCCGCCACGCGCCGCACGAAGGCCAGCCCCAGGCCGCTGCCCGTCGCCTTGGTGGTGAAGAAGTCGTCGAAGGCCCGCTCGCGCGTGCGCGCGTCCATGCCGCTGCCGGTGTCCTGCACCTCCACCACCACCGCGTCGCCGTCTGGCTGCGTGCGCACGGTGAGGGTGCCGCCCTCGGGCATGGCCTCGAAGGCGTTGCGCACCAGGTTCTCCAGCGCGTTGGCGAGCAGGTCCTCGTCCCCCGCGCACTCCGGCAGGCCGGGCGCGAGCTGCTTCTGGAGCACCACCGCGCCCGGCGTCGCGAAGGCCTGGAGCGACAGCACGCCCTCCGCCAGGCGGTTCAGGTCCAACGGCCGCCGCAGCGGTTCGACTCGGGCGAGGCGCTGGTACGTGCCCGCCACGCGGTCCAGGCGCTCCACCTGCTCCAGCAGCAGGTCCAGGAAGTCCCCGTGCGCGTCCCACGAGTGGCCGCGCGCGTGCTCCTCCTTGAGGTACTGCGCGGCGCCCTTGAGCGCGGCGATGGGGTTCTTCAGGTCGTGCGCCATCTGCGCGGAGAAGCGCCCCAGCGTGGCGAGCTGCTCCAGGCGCTCGCGCTGGGTGACGAACGCGGTGACCCCCCGCCGCGCCGCCGTGAGCAGCGCGAAGGTGATGGCGGTGGTGCCCACGACGAGCGCCCCGGACTCGGCGGCGAAGACGCGGAAGAGGGTGAGATACGCGAGCACGCCCACCAGCGCGAGCACCCCGGCGTGCACCGCCGCGCTCGTGGCCCGCGCGTCCTTGCCGAAGAGCTGGAAGCGCAAGGAGGCGGTGGCCATCACCGGCAGACCCAGCAGCGTGCCCATGCTGCCCAGCCTCGGCACGGGCAGGGCCATGTCCGCCGCCAGGTCCGTGAGGAGCAGCGCGACGAGCAGCGTGAGCCCCAGCAGCACCAGGCCCGTTCGCGCCCGCTCGTCCTGCGAGCCGGCGCGGCGCAGGTGGCGCGTGAGCAGCACGAAGCCCGTGGTGAGGATGGGGATGACGCCCACCGCGACGGCGAGCCCGAAGCCGAAGGTGTTGATGCGCTCCTCCAGCGCGGGCACGCCCATGGCGATGAGCATGGTGAGCGCGAGCGCGCCCATCACCGCGTAGGTGCCGTACAGGACCTGGGCGGAGCGGCGGCGACGGCCCACGAACGCGAGGATGAAGTGCACCGCGCACGGCAGCGTCATCAGCGCCGCGGTGAAGCCCATCAGCCGCCACCCGGAGTCCCCCGTGCGCGCCAGCCCGAAGGCGGAGAAGTTCCAGGACGACAGCGCGATGGACAGCAGCGACAGCGGCAGCGCGAGGGGACTCTTCCCCACGCGGGCGAGCGCGATGCCGGCGAGGGCGAGCTGCCCCGCGCACGCCAGCAGGCTGAGCCACATGGCGCCCGTCATCGCGCGCCTCCGGGGCCCAGCCCTGCGCGAGCGAGCTGGATGCCGGCGAGGGTGCGAGGCCCCATGCACGCCAGCAGGCTGAGCCACATGGCGCCCGTCATCGCGCGCCCTCCGCGCTCAGAGCATGCCCAGCCGGCGGGCGTTGGCGGGGTCGACCGCCGCGGACTCCCAGCGCCGCACCGCGGCCTCGCGCTCCGCGTCGGGAGCGTCCGCGTAGTAGCCCAGCGTGTCGTGCAGGGCGCGGCTCAGCTCCTCGATGGCGGCGAGCCGCACGTCCAGCTCGCGGTGGCGCAGCGCGGCCACCAGCCAGTCCGCGCGGCGGCGGCTGCGGTTCTCCGCCCACCACGCCGACCACTGGCGCGGCTGGAGGCCCAGCGTGGCGCGCGTCACCTCGCGCAGGGCCTCCGCGGCGGCCTGCGCGCACATGGCGTCGTCGCTGCCGGTGAGGTTGATGAGGCCCTCGATGGCGTCGCGGTCGTGCAGCGTGCCCAACGCGCGGGCCGCCAGCGAGCGGCGCAGCGCGTCCCGGCTGGCCATCTCCTGGCGCAGGTCGCGCAGGGACGCGTCCAGGCGCGGCAGGTGCTTGAGCGCGGCGGCGGCGACGCGCGCGGCGCTGGAGATGTCCGGCTCCATGTCGAACAGGCCGCGCAGCACGCCGTCCACCAGCTCCGCGTAGGGCAGGTTGCCCGCGGTGAGCAGCGCCAGGTAGCGCGTGTCCGCGTCGTTCGAGTCCAGCAGCGGCGCCAGCGCCACGGCCGCGGGGCGGCCCAGGCGCGACAGGGCGGCGGGGATGGGCCCCAGCTCGTCCGCCTCCGGCAGCTCCACGACCGGCAGGCGGCTCCAGGCGGTGGGGCCGGGGAAGTGCTGCGCCAGCACGCGCGCGCTGGCCTCGGGCGAGCGCGCCAGCTCCGCGATGGCGCTGGAGCGCTGGGACGCGTCCGGGCCGGTGAGCCGGCGCAGGAGCGGCGTGAAGTCCGGAGGCGGGCGCTCTTCCGGGGACAGCACGCGCGGGGGCAGGGCGGCGGCCCGGCCCAGGTTGGCCACGCCGCCCCGGCCGAAGACGGGGTTCCACCCGAGCCCCGCGACCACGGCGGGCGCGGGCGCGGGCTGGACCGGGGCCGGGAAGCCGGGCACGTCCACGTCGATGGTGATGTCCTCCTCGGGCGCGCGCAGCTCGGACACGCGCTGCTTGCGGAAGAGGATGAGCTCCTGGAAGGCGGCCGGCAGGTCCTGGCAGAACAGGATGTAGTCGCTCAGCCGGCGCTGGCTCATGGGCTTCTGGCCACAGTCGCCGTAGAGGATGGCCACGAGCCGGCCCTTCACCTCCACCGGGTACAGGAAGACGGTGCGCGGGGCCTGGCGGCCGAAGAGCTCCAGGTAGTGTCGCGTGAGCGCGTCCGGCGGCAGGGGGCCCGCGTAGCTGCCGCGCGTGACGGCGACCGTGCGGAAGACGCTGCTCGCGTCCAGCGGGATGGAGACCTGGGCCAGGGCGTTCGCGTCCAGGCCCTCGCCGCGCGAGTCCCAGCCACCCGCGGCGCCGCGCACGACGGCGAAGGCGGCCACGTAGTCGAACGTGCGGCGGCCGAAGCGCAGCGCCACGTCCAGCAGCCGGTC
>JAFADT010000402.1 GCA_023424585.1 Pseudomonadota bacterium | reverse complement strand
AGGACGCCCTCCCTCACGCCCGCCCCCTCGGCGCCCACCACCAACGCCAGGGGCCCGTCCAGCCGGGCGCTCCACAGGGGCTCGGAGCCCTCGACGTCCGCGGCCGCGACCCAGAGGCCCGCTTCCTTCAGCTCCTCCAGTGCGCGGGAGATGTTGGTGACGCGCGCGATGGGGCAGTACTCGACGGCGCCCGCGGAGGCCTTGGCCACCGTGCCCGTCACCTGCACGGCCCGGTCCTTGGCGAGGACGACGCCGTGAGCCCCGAGCGCGTGGGCCGAGCGGATGATGGCGCCCAGGTTGTGCGGATCCTGGATGCCGTCCAGCACGACGACGAGCGCGGGCTGCCCCTTGGCCTTCGCCGCCTCGAGCACGTCCTCCAGGTCGACGTACTGGAAGCCGCGCAGCTCGGCGACGACGCCCTGGTGCACGCCGCCGTCCGCCATCGCGGCCAGCCGCTCCCGGCCGACCTTCTCCACCCGGACGCCCGCGTCCCGCGCACGGCTGAGCAGCTCGCCCGCGGCCTTGGCGCCGACCTGCCCGTCAACGATGAAGAGGCGCTCCACCGCGTCGGGGTGGGCGCGCAGCGCCTCGAGCACGGGGTTGACGCCATGGACGTAACGCGGGCTATCGTGACCGCCGCGTTCACCACTGGAAGGCTTGGAGGAGCGCTCGCGCATGGGGACTACTGGACCTCCACGGGCAGCGAGAAGGTCTTCTTCTGACGGGCGCAGATCTTCTCCGTGCAGATGAAGAAGGTCAGCGTCGCGTCCAGCGTGCCCTTGCCGCCGGACACCGCGGTGAAGGGGACCTCGAAGCGCGGATCCGCGAACTGCTGGCCGGCCGCCTTCTTCGCCACCGACTGTTCCCGGGTCAGCGTCTTCTGCGCGGGCGTCAGCTGCGTGCCCGTCAGCTCCAGCTTCAGCGGAGCCTCGTCGGAGACGTGGGCGCCGGGCTTCGACTTGATGGCGAGCACGAACGTGCCCTGGCCGCCGGCCTTCACCTGCGTCGAGGTCCCCTCGGTCGTGACTTCGTAGAGGGTGGCGGGGTCCACGTCCTGGGCCAGCACCGGCGCGCCGACGAGCGTCAGCAGCAGGGGGGCCAGGGTCGGGAGGCGGCGGGAGCTGGGCATGGGGGTCTCCAGGACGGCGGCGTTCGTATACCGGGGCTTCGGACGCTCGGGGAGCGCTTTCTCTTCTAACTGCGCGGCGCGTTCACCTTCACGGTGCCCTTGCGCCCCGGTGGCGGGGGCAGGACCTGGGGCGTCTCCAGGGCAGCGTCCCAGACGGGGGCGGCGCCAGTCACGAGGGCCTCCGCCCGCTGGATGATGGGCGTGGCCAGGTCCATCCCCGTCGCGGCCTCCATCTCCAGGAGCGCGGGCGAGCTGTTCACCTCGAAGACCTTGGGGTGCCCCTGGACGTCCAGGATGTCCACCGCGGCCACCTCCAGGCCCACGAGCCGCGCGACCTTCTCCGCGATGGCGCGGTGGCTGGGGGACAGCGGCAGGGCCTCCAGCCGCGCGCCCCGGTTCAGCGTGTGCGAGAGGCGACCGGGACGCGGCTTGCGCAGCACGCCGGCGATGGCCTCTCCGCCCACCACGAGGACGCGGACGTCCTGGCCGGTGCTCCTCACGTACTCCTGCATGACGAGGTTGTGCCCCAGGCCAAGCACCGCCTCGAGCGCGGCCTCCAGCGACTGGAGGCTCTCGCAGACCATCACGCCGTGCTTCTCCTGGCCCTGGAGGAGCTTCACCAGCACGGGCACCCCGCCCACGAGCCCGACCATCTCCTTGAGGTGGGCCGCGTCCCGGGCCATCACCGTGGCGGGGATGTCGATGCCGTTCGCGGACAGGAGCTGGAGCGCGCGCATCTTGTTGCGCGACTGCGCGATGGCCTGGGCGTGGTTCACCAGGGGGACGCGCGCCAGGCCGAACTGGTTCACCACCGCGAGCCCGTAGGTGCTGATGGACAGGGCGATGCGCGGGACGACGACGTCGGTGGGCGTGAGCTTCTTGCGATCGTAGAAGAGAGTCGCCTGGCTGCCCCCGTCCAGATGCATCTGCACCCGGAGCGGGTTGAGCACTCGGACCCGGTGTCCCCTCGCGCGGCCTGCCTCGACAATCCGCCGCGTGGACGAGATGGAAGCGGAGCGCGAGAGGACAGTGATTTTCATGGCGGAGGCGGCCGGCCCGGCGAGGACCCTATAATCCCCGCCTCCGCCCGCGTAAAGCCGCCTCCGCCTGCCTGCCGCCTAGAGCTGGCGGATGGCGCGCACTTCGACGTTGACGGGGTCTTCCGGACGCGACGCCTCCAGCTTGGCGCACGCGCTGCCCGTGAACCGCACGCCAGGATTCCCGGGATCCGACTGGTCCAGCGACCAGGTGTCGGGGCCCGAGAGCGTGCGCTCGCCGTTGATGTAGACGACGATGAGCTTCTCGTCGGAGGGAAGCTGGCTCGGTTCGAGCCTGGTGAAGCATGGCTCTTCCTCCCGGATCTCCTCGCTGATCGTCTTCAGCGCAGCCGCCAGTTCCTCGCCGTTGCCCGCCTGGTAGAAGGCACGACTGCAGGTGCCGGTGGCCAGATCGCAGGTGTCACCCGCGCCGCAGTCGATGCTGGCCTTGCAGGTACGTGCGAAGCCGCCCGCGCGCGCCATCTCATTGAGGACGCTGGGACCGTCACCCGCAGACGTCTCCGCGCCGAAGCCGATGACGATGGTGGAGATGCTTCTCGCCTTCAGCGCCGACACCGCCACGACCGAGGCGTCCTTGTCGAGGCAGCCGCGCTTGAAGTACGGGCTCTGCGACGCCGTGCACTGGGTCGGCTCCTCGAGCGTGCAGCGGCACTCCGCGCTGGCGCCAGTGTTCGCGTTGTTGTCGTTGCAGTTGGGAAGACCGTCGGTCAGCAGGATGATGATCTGGTTGCGCTCCTCGGGATCCGCCGTCAGGAGGCTCCCGGCGAACTGCAGGCTCGCGGCCGTCGGCGTGCCACCTCGGGGCCGGCCATCGCCGCCGTTGGGGATGGCCTGCAGCTTGGCGTTGACCTCGTCCGCGTAGGCCTGAAGCTCTTCGTCCGAGTCCAGATTCACCGGGATCTGGGCGCGGACGCTCCCATCCTCCAGGTTGGCGGCAGGCGCGCACTGCTGGGCCACGGTCGGCGACTGCCCCGGCGCCAGGACGGGCGGCGCCGGGTAGGTCGTCAGGCCGAAGCGGACCAGCTTGCCGCTCTCCCCGAGGAACGGGCCCATCGCGCTCTGGAGCTCCGACCAGCGCGTGGGGCACTTCGAGGTATCGCAGGGGTAGTCCTCACCACAGGTGAAGACGTAGCCGTCCTGGGTCAGGTCACACGCGCGCGCGCCACCAACGACCACATTCGCGTTGACCGGCTTCGTCATCGAGCCGGAGATGTCCACGAGGAGCATCACGTCCGGCTTGCTCTTGCGGGCGGTGATCACCGACTCCACGGTCGTCTGGGCGATCGCGAGCGGATCCACCGGCTCGAAGTCATACGTCTGACAGCCGGCCATCACGGCAAGACCGAGGGTGCCGGCCAGCAGTGCGCTCAGGGGGGTCGACTTGGCGCGCATAGGCTTTGAAGGATTCCTTCCAGGGGGGAACAACGAGCTGCGAATGCCCCAGCGTAACGCGTGGACACCCACCGAGGCTACAGCGTCGCGCAGCAGGCAGGTTCCATTCAGGTAGTGCTGCCAAGTTGCAACGACAGGCGATCCGCCAGGGCGGGTTCGGTTCCGCTGTCGGACATCCGCCTCCTTCCGGAGGGCGGGGACCGGCTCGGGTGTCCGCTCAGAGCGTGAGGACGCGCGCGCCTTCCGTCAGCCTCCAGATGGAGGCCAGGCCCATGACCTCGTCCAGCGTGCCGTGCAGTTCCTGCGGCGACAGGCCGCAGATGCGCACCGTGGTATCACAGGCCACGAGCTTCGCGCCCAGGGCGCGGGCCTCCTCCAGCATGCGGGCCGGAGTGGGGACATTGAGCCCTTCGGCCCGGGCCGCCTCGGTGCGCTCGCGCTCGCTGTGCGCCAGGCCGAAGCTGCCGCGGACCAGCTGGCGCAGGGCCTCGAAGGCGAAGACGAAGTAGACGTCGTCGCCCATCGCGGCGGCGGTGATGCCCATGGAGGCCGCCTGATAGGCGGGCTCGTACGTGGCGTGCTGGAGGAAGAAGAAGACGCGTCCGGCCATGGAGGGGGACCTTAGCGTCATCGAGTCAGGACCGGCAGCCGTCGTATAACGGGACTCCCCTTCCCCACCGGGAGCCCCGCATGCCGAGCCAGCTGTCCCTCCCCCGCGGTGTTCGTCCCTCGCCGGTCCCCTTCCGTTCCGCGCCCTCGCGTTGGGTGGCGCTGGCCGGCCTCGCCTTGCTCGCGGGCGCGGGGCCCGTCTCCGAGGCGGCCCCGGTTCGCGCGAAGGTCGCGTCCACGACGTCCGTGCCGCCGGCGGCTGCCGCTCCCGGGCCTCTGCGCGCGGAGACGTTGGCGCTGCTCTCCCAGCCGACCGGGGCTTCCGAGGCGGTGTGGCGCAAGCTGGGACCGGAGGTCGTGCCCGTGCTCGCGGCGCTCGCGGAGGACACGAGCGTCCCCGATGCGCAGCGCATGCGGGCCGTGACGGCGTTGGGTCGGGTGGAGACTCCCGAGGCGGGACAGACGCTTCAGGCGATGCTGGAGGATCCGCGCCGGCCTTCGGCGGTCCGCTCGCAGGCAGCCGCGGCGCTGGGACAACGCCTGGGATTCGAGGCTGTGAAGACGCTCCAGGCCCGCTTGAAGGACCGCGACCTGCGGATCCGCGAGGCCGTGGCCCAGGCGCTTGGCCGGCTGGGCGGCCAGCAGGTGCGCGAGGTGCTGGAGGAGCGGCTCCCCCTGGAGGATGTTCCCCAGGTGCGTGAGGCGCTCCAGCAGGGCCTCACGCTGGCGGAGCCCTGAGCCGGGCGCCGGGCATGGTGGGGACGGCTGCCCGGGTGGAGTGCTCGGGGCTCGCGTCGGGCGGGACGTTCCGTTAGATGGGTGGCCATGCGCCCCACCGTCCTCCTCTTCGACATTGATGGCACCCTCGTCACCACCGGCGGTGCCGGCCGCCGCGCCATGGGCCTGGCCTTCGAACAGTTGCACCAGCGGATGGACGCGTGCGACGGCTTCAGCATGTCGGGGATGACGGACCGGGCCATCGTCCGCAAGGCCCTGGGCATCATCGGCCAGGCCGACACCGAGGACGCCATCAGCGCGGTCATCGATGCCTACGTCGCCCACCTGGGCCTGGAGGTCCCCAAGGTCGATGCTCGCGACTACCGGCTGCACCCGGGCATGCGCGAGGCGGTGTTGGAGGCGCGCTCGCGGCCGGGCTTCGCGGTGGGCCTGGGCACCGGCAACGTGCGCGCGGGCGCCAAGGTGAAGCTGGACCGCGTGAGCATCCACGACCAGTTCTCCTTCGGCGGCTTCGGCTGCGACTTCGAGGACCGCGTGGCCCTCATCCGGCACGGCGCGCAGGCCGGCGCGGCGCAGTTGGGCCAGCCGTTGGAGGCGTGCCGGGTGGTCATCATCGGCGACACGCCCAAGGACGTCGCGGCCGCCAAGGGCATTGGCGCGGAGACGATTGGCGTGGGCACCGGCAACTTCACGCCCCAGGCGCTGCGCGACGCAGGCGCCGAGTGGGCCTTCGCGGACCTCACCGCCCCCGGCGCCATGGAGGCCCTGCTCGTCGGACGGTGAAGGTGTGGTATCTCCGCCGCCCCTCCGAGGAGTCATCCACGCATGTCGTCCACGCTCGAATCCTATGAGCTGATCCGCTTCGCCGAGGCCTTCGAGGCCCGGCTCGCCAACGCGGAGGAGATGCTCGTCGGCAGGCCGGGGCTGGAGGCCGAGAAGCAGTGGCTGGCCTCCGCGCTGGAGCGCCTGCGCGAGGCCCGGGAGCCGGCGGGTGGACTGCTGGAACAGGTGAAGGACCTGCCGGAGCTCGACGAGGCCCGCGAGGAGTTCTCGTTCGACCAGCAGGGCCGCTGGGTGGATGCGCTGGAGAAGCTGCACGCCGGCATCACCTTCACCGCCAGCAGCCGCGCCCCCGTCATCGAGGCCCTCTTCCCCCACCTCAAGTTCCCGCAGCTGCGCCGGGCCCCCGTGGAGATGGTCAACGAGTACGCCACGTCATACGAGCGGCGGCTCAAGAGCGCCTACGTCACGCGCATCTTCTCCCGCGACGACTTCGCCATGGTCCGCCCCGTCGTGGATCAGGTCGCCGCGACGTTCGCCGCGTGGACCGCGAGCCTGTCCCCCACCCCGCTGCCGCCGGATCAGGAGGCCGCCCTGCGCGAGGCGCTGGTGTCGCTGGGACGGCGGCTGGACGTGGCGCTGCGGCAGGGACGCCTGCTCGCGGAGGCCGCGCTCGTCCCCGCGCCCGGCGTCTTCGAGGCGGCAGGCCTCACCCTCAAGCCCCGGAAGCGCGCTGGCAAGTCGCTCGCGCTCTCCGCCGAGGAGGGGGCTTCGGACCTCTTTGGCGGGGACGGAGACCCGAGCCCGGAGGATGCGTTCGAGGGCGCCGAGGCGGATGGGGACGAGGCTGTGGCCGACGACGCTCCGGGCCAGGACACCATGGACGCGATTTCCGACACGGAGGGCTCCGCTGCACCGGAGGCGGCCAGCACCGAGGCCGACGCTTCGGATGGCGGCGGCGCGGTACCGGGCCCTGCGACTCCAGAGCCCGTCGCCCCGGAGCCTCCCGTCGCGGCGCGTCCCGCCCGGCGGGGCCGGCCTCCGAAGAACGCGGCTCCGGCCGTGGAGGCCCCGCAGGCCGAGGCTCCTTCGGACGCTCCGGATTCCCCTGCTCCCGAGGCCGTGCGCCCCAAGCGCCGCAAGAAGACCGACCCGTCCGAGGCTGGCACGCCTTGAGACCCGACGCGCGGTGAGCCTCCCGCCGTGAAGAGGAACCCGGACATGGCGGACGTCGCCCTTCCCATCGATCCCCTCCTGCCGGACATCGTCTCCACGCTCCGGGGCTCGCGCTCGCTCGTGCTCGAGGCGCCTCCGGGCGCGGGCAAGACGACCCGCGTTCCCCGCGCGCTGCTGGAGGCGGGGCTGGGCGCGGGCAAGGAGATCGTCGTCCTCCAGCCCCGGCGGCTGCCCACCCGGCTCGCCGCGCAGCGCGTGTCCGAGGAGATTGGCGAGCGCGTGGGCGAGACCGTCGGCTACCAGGTCCGCTTCGAGGACGTCCGCGGGCCCAAGACGCGCATGTCCTTCGTCACCGAGGGAGTGCTCGGCCGCCGCCTGCTCACCGACCCCACGCTGCGCGACGTGGGCATCGTCGTGCTCGATGAGTTCCACGAGCGGCATCTGTCCGCGGACATCTCGCTCGCGCTGCTGCGGCGGCTGCAGGAGACGGCCCGCCCCGACCTCAAGCTCGTGGTGATGTCCGCGACGCTCGAGGCCGAGCCCGTCCGCGCCTACCTGGGTGGCGCTCCTTCCCTGCGCTCCGAGGGCCGCCGCTTCGACGTCAGCGTCGAATACCTGCCCGCCCCGGACGACCGGCACCTGGATCAACAGGTGCTCTCCGCGCTCAAGCGCCTGTTCACCCAGGGCATCGACGGCGACGTGCTCGTGTTCCTCCCCGGCGCAGGGGAGATCCGCCGCGCGCGCGACACCTGCGCGGAGTTCGCCGAGCGCCACGACGCGGACGTGCTCCCGCTCCACGGCGACCTCTCCCCCGCGGAGCAGGACCGCGCCGTGCGCCGCAGCTCGCGCCGGAAGATCATCCTGTCCACCAACGTCGCGGAGACGTCCGTCACCATCGACGGCGTCGCGGTCGTCATCGACAGCGGGCTGGCTCGCGTGGCGTCCCACTCGCCGTGGTCCGGCCTCCCGCAGCTCAAGCTGGGCAAGGTGAGCCGGGCCTCCGCCGTCCAGCGCGCCGGCCGCGCCGGCCGCACTCGCGCCGGGCACTGCGTGCGCCTCTACACCCAGCACGACTTCGACGGCCGGCCCGACCAGGAGGCCCCGGAGATCCGCCGCACCGACCTGGCCGAGACGGTGCTCTCGCTGCGCGCGTCGGGTGTGAAGGACCTGACGACGTTCCCCTTCTTCGAGCCGCCCCCCGCCCCGGCCCTGGAGGCCGCGGAGACGCTGCTGCGCCGGTTGGGCGCGGTGGATGCCCGGGGCCAGGTGACGGACGTGGGCCAGCGGCTCCTGCGCTTCCCCGTCCACCCGCGGCAGGCGCGCGTCATCGTCGAGGGCGAGCGCCGGGGTGTGGGGGGCGATGCCGCCGTGCTCGCGGCCCTGATGGGCGAGCGCGACATCCGCCGCGAGGCCCGCGCCAACCTGGGCGGCGGTGGCCGCGCGTCCGCGCTCGTCAGCGGTCCCTCCGACCTGCTGGAGCTGCTGGAGCGCTTCCGCGAGGCCGGCCGTTCCGGCTTCAGCTCCGGC
>JAFADT010000846.1 GCA_023424585.1 Pseudomonadota bacterium | reverse complement strand
CGCGCAAGGTGATGCAGCGCGTGCGCCCCGCCGCCATGGTGCTGGACGTGATGCTGGAGGGCGAGACGAGCTGGAGCTTCCTCGCGGAGATGAAGAACGGGGAGCAGACGCGCGACATCCCCGTCCTCGTCGTCACCGTGACGGACCGCGAGCAGAAGGCGCGCGCCCTGGGCGCGGACGAGTTCTGGCTCAAGCCCGTGGACGAGGCGCGCCTGCAGAAGAAGCTGACCGCCATGGCGCGCACCGGGCCGCTGGAGCGGCTGCTCATCATCGACGACGACGACGTGCACCGCTACCTGCTCAAGCAGCTCTTGAAGGACACGCCCTTCCACCTGCTGGAGGCCGCCAGCGGCCGCGAGGGCGTCCGCTTCGCCCGCGAGCACGCCCCGCACCTCATCTTCCTGGACTTCGTGCTGCCGGACATCACCGCCTTCGACGTGCTGGACGAGCTGAAGGCGGACCCTCGCACGCGCGACATCCCCATCATCCTGCACACCTCCCACCAGCTCCAGGAGGCGGAGCGCCAGCGGCTGGCGCGCGAGACGTCTGCCATCCTCGCCAAGCACACGCTCAGCCGCGAGGTGGCCATCACCCGCATCCGCGACGCGCTGTCCAAGGCGGGGCTCGGCGGGAGCCGCAAGCTGCGCGAGGTGAACCCCCGTGGCTGAGGAACCCCGCCTGGCGACGGTCCTCAACGTCAACGACGATGAGGCCAACCGCTACCTGGTCAACCGCATCCTGGAGATGTCCGGCTACCGCGTGCTGGAGGCCGCCACCGGCATGGCCGCGCTCCTCATGGCGGAGGCGCACCGCCCGGACGTCATCGTCCTGGACGTGAAGCTGCCGGACATCAGCGGCTACGAGGTCTGCGCGCGCCTCCGGGCCAACGCGGCCACGGCCTCCATCGCGGTGATGCACACGTCCGCCACGTTCGTCACGCCGGACAAGAAGGTGCAGGGCCTGGAGGGCGGCGCGGACGCGTACCTCACCCAGCCCTACGGGCCGTCGGAGCTCATCGCCACGGTGCGCTCGCTGTTGCGCCTGCGCCACGCGGAGCAGCTCGGACGCGCGCCAGTCCATGCGCGACCTCCTGGAGCTGTGGGGTCACCAGGTGGCGGTGGCCCAGGACGGCGTCCAGGGCGTGGCGCTGGCCCTGGCGCACGCGCCGGAGCTGGCGCTGGTGGACCTGGGCCTGCCGGGGCTGGATGGCTACGAGGTGGCCCGCTCCCTGCGCGCGCGCGTGGGGCAGCGGCTGCGGCTGGTGGCGCTCAGCGGGTATGGCGACGCGGCGGCCTGCCAGCAGGCCCTGAGGGCCGGGTTCGACGTGCACCTCACCAAGCCGGTGCGACCCGCCGACCTGGATCGCGTCCTGGCGAACCTCTGAAGGCGGTTCGCGCGCGCTCCCAGGCGTCTGGAGGCGGGGGAGGAGTGGCTACCGGCGCGTCAGCGCGTTGGCCACCAGGCCCAGCAGCTTCACCTGGGCGGGGTCCAGCTGGCGCACGCTGCGCAGCAGCCGGCGGACTTCCGGGCGCTCTGGCGTGGGCGGCGGCGCCTCGCTCGCGCGCGACGGCGGCGCGCCCTGCGCGGACAGGCCCAGCAGCTCGTCCGCGGAGACGTGCAGCTCGTGGCACAGCTTCAGCAGGGTCTGGACGCTGGGGAGCATGCCGCCTCGCTCCAGGCGACCGTACACTTCCGTCGCCACGTCGATCCGCTCGGCCACGTCGGCCTGCGTCAGCTCCATGCGACCCCGGGCGACCCGAGCCGATGCGCCGATGGTGGTTGCGAGTTTCTTGTCCATGCCTTTGCTTGCCGACCCGAAACGTTTGGCCGACGGCATAGGACGTATAGAGGCAGACAGACAGAACTTGCCGGGTCAGCATCCCATTGTTCACCCATAGGGTCGCTGCGCGGGAGGTGGACTTTCGGAGTCCGGGCAACCCCGACACCCATGATGCTTCTGAGACGGAGCGCCCTCTGGAAATGGCCTGCGCCGGGTGCATCATCAGGCGTTTCCGGGCTTGTCCGGAGGTGACCCATCACGTTGGAGCCGGCGTTTCCTACGGTGTTCGAGCGTCCTGCCGCCACTGCCACCCTTCAGGGTTGGCTCGTGTTCTCAGCGCCCTCCAGATACACGGCATCCGGCGCGTCGAGCGAGAGGGCTCCGGAGCGGGTGGGGCCGCCGCGGAAGAGATAGACGGCGCGCGTGTCGTCGCGCGGCAGCACCGCCACGTCCGCGTAGCCGTCGCCGTCCCAGTCTCCCAGGCAGCGCACCGTCACCGGCGCTGGCGTGTCCACGGTGAGCGCCTCGCCTTGACCATCGCCGTTGACGTCGCAGCCGCCATCCGCGGACGCGTGGGCCTCGAAGACGGGGGTGCTGAAGCGCGTGTCCGGCGCGTCGGAGGGCGGGGGCCCCGGGCAGCCGCCGCACAGCCCTCCCACCAGCGCCAGCAGGAGCAGCACACCTCGGTGGGCCCAGCGTTTCGCGTCCATGGTCCGCTCCGGTGACAACGGGGGAGCCTTGGGAATAGAGCGCCCAGATGAACGAACGATGACCGCGGGATTCCGGCGGATGAACCGCTGAATACACACGCGCGAGAGCCCGTCGAAGCGAGGCCGAAACACGTCTTCACACAGCCGTGATGCGTGGAAATGCGGACGGGCGTTATCGCCAGGGGATGGATGCGATGACCCTCCCCCGGGAAGCGCCGGCGCCGCTCGTGTTGGAGCAGGCGGTGGAAGCGATGCTCGCCTGCGTGGATGCCCAGACCCCGGGCCTGCGCGAGACGCTGCGGTTCCTGGGCCTGTCGGACGAAGCGCGAGGCAAGCCGGCGTATCCGGCGCAGCTGTGGCCGCGCCTCATCGAGCGCATGGCGCGCCTGCTGAACCCGGGGCTGGGGGAGGCGCGAGCGCTCTACCTCCTGGGCGAGCGCTACGGCGCGAGCGTGAAGGCGTCCCGCCTGGGCGCGTCCCTGCATGACTTCGCGCGCGTGGTGGGGGCGGAGCGGATGCTCCAGCGCATGGCCCACAACGTCCAGTGGGGGCACACCTTCCTGGACGCCACGGTGGTGCCGCGCCCGGGGGGCGAGGCGTGGGAGCTGGTCATCCGTCCGCGCGCGGAGTTCGTGGGCCAGGCGTGGCTGGCCGCGGAGCCGCCCCGCTTCGCGCAGGGGCTGCTCACGTTCGCGTTCCAGGACGCGGGCGCGGTGCACGCCCGGGTGGACGTGCTGGAGCACGACCCGGTGAACGCCGCCACCCGCTTCCTGGTGACGCTGTAGTCGCTAGCGGGACGCCAGCGTCTCCAGCTCCACCGTGCCCAGGGCGCGCGCCAGCTCCGCGCGGGAGGTGGCCAGGTCATACGTCGCCTGCACCTGCTGGGCGGAGGCGTTGGTGAAGGCCACCTGCGCGTCGCTCACCTCGATGATGTTGCCCACGCCCGCGCGGTAGCGCCCTTCCGCCAGCCGCAGCCGCTCGCGGGCGTTCACCTGGGCCTCGTCCGCGGCGCTGAGCGCCTCGCGCGTGGCCGCCACGTTGAGCCGGGCCTGCTCCACCTGGAGCCGCACCTGCTGCCGGAGCGCGTCCTTCTGCGCCTGGAGGTCGCGAAGGTTGGCGTTGGCCTCGCGCGTCTGCGCGTTGACGAGCCCGCCCTGGAACAGCGCCCAGCTCAGCTGGATGCCGCCCTGCGCGCTCAGCGTGGCGCCGTTGAAGGGGTTCTCCCCCACGTCGGACAGGTTGCCCGTGGCGCTCAGGCTGGGCAGGTGGCCGGCCTTCGTCACCTTCACCTGGGACTCCTGCGCGGCGATCTGCCGCGCGCGCGCGGCGACGTCCGGGCGGGCCTCCAGCGCGCGCTTCACCAGCGCGTCCAGCGCCTCGTCCTCGCCCGCGATGGCCGCCACCGTCACGTCCTGCACGGTGTAGTCGGTGGCCGTCTCCACGCCCATGGTCTGGTTGAGCTGCGCCTTCGCGGTGGCGTAGGCGTTCTGCGCGCGGATGAGCGCCACCTGCGCGTTGGCCTTCGCGGTGCGCTGCTGGAGCAGGTCGATCTCCGGCCGCGAGCCCACCTGCACGGACGCGTTCACCTGGTTGAGCCGGGCCTCCTCGCTCTGGAGCGTCTCGCGCGCCACGCCCAGGAGGGCCTTCTGCGTGAGGACGTTGAAGTACGCCGAGCGCACGTTGCGCAGCGCGTCCTGGAGCACCTGCTGCTGCGAGTCCTCCTGCGCGCCCGCGGACTCCTTCGACGCGTTGTAGCGCCCCGACGTCTTGCCGAAGTCGTAGATGAGCTGGTTGGCGCTGAGGCTGCCGCTGAAGCGCCGCGTGGAGTTGGACACCACGCCGGTGTCGCTGCCCGGCACGTTCTGGATGACGGCCCGGTTGCTGGTGCCCAGCGTGTAGCCAGCGCTGGCGCTCACCTGCGGCAGGAAGCTGGAGAAGGACTGGTCCACCCGGGCGTACGCCGCGTCGGTGCTGGCCTGGGCCGAGCGCAGCGACGGCTGGTTCTGACGCG
>JAFADT010000330.1 GCA_023424585.1 Pseudomonadota bacterium | reverse complement strand
TGAACACATCCACGCCGCGCGACGCTCCCGGGACTCGCGGGAGCGTCGCGTCAGCGCGCTGCGACTACTTCGCCTTGCGGCGGCGCGTGGGGGCGGGGGTGCCCGCGTCGGAGCCCGTGCCCGCGTCCGCGGCCTCGACGGTGCCCGCGGCCGCGCCAGCGTCCGGCGTGGCCGTGGTGATGGCCGGGGGCGGGTTCACCAGCTTCAGCGAGGTGAGGAACGTGTCCGCCGTCGTGTTGGGGTGGTTGGGGTTGTAGATGACCAGCAGCGTGTAGAGGCGCGGGCCCACCAGGAAGTTGCGCGCCTTCACCTCGCCGACCACGGGCGAGCTGACCGTGTAGGACTTGCCGGGGTAGCCATCCAGGGTGATGTCCGCCTCTTCCTTGATGGTGCCCTGGACCTGCTTGACCAGGCCGTCCTTGCCCTCGTTCAGCAGGGCCTCCGGGGGACGGCTCGCCACCAGGCGCTCCGGGTAGTCCGCGGTGCTGATGGAGTAGATGGTGCCGTCCTCGGTGCGCGAGGAGAACGCCGCGGTGTTCACCGTGTTGGCGCCCAGCGGAACCTGCTTGCGCTCCACCTGGGGCTCCGTCGGCATGCCGATGGTGAAGCCTTCCGTCGCCTCGTAGGGCTTGAAGGCCGGGGCCGGAGCCTCGGCGGTGCCCTGCTCGCCCGGCACGGGCTCGTTGGGCACGTCCTCGATGGTGGAGGTGGCCTGGGGGCCGCCCGACGTGGAGCCGTCGGTCTTCTGCTGATTGGCGCAAGCGCCGGCGATGAGCGCGAGCGTGGTGAGCGAGGCGAGGAGGAGGCGGGACAACGGACGCATGGGCACGCTTCCTGAGAGGGAAGTGGAAGAAAACAGACTGACTTGTCGGACGGTAGACGAAGTCCTCCGCCGCTGACTACCCGAGTTTCGACGCGGGGCGAGGAACTTGCCCCCGCGCGGCCCCCGGAAGCGTCCGGGGGCGGACACCGCGCACCGGGGCCGGAAGGGCGGCGCGCGGAGGCTACTCGCCCAGGTACGCGCGCCGCACCTCGGCGCTCTCCAGGAGCGCCTTGCCGGGGCCGGCCATCACCACCTCGCCCGTCTCCAGCACGTAGCCGTAGTGGGCGGCGTTGAGCGCCAGGTGCGCGTTCTGCTCCACCAGCAGCACGCTGACGCCGGTGGCGTTCACCTCGCGCAGCGTGCGGAAGATGGTCTCCGTCACCTGCGGCGCCAGGCCCAGGGACGGCTCGTCCAGCAGCAGCAGCTGCGGCTTGCTCAAGAGCGCCCGGGCGATGGCCAGCATCTGCTGCTCGCCCCCGGACAGCGTGCCCGCCAGCTGCTTCTGACGCTCCCGCAGCACCGGGAACAGGCCGAAGCCCTTGTCCATGTCCTGGCGCACCTGGGCGGTGTCCTTGCGCAGGTACGCGCCCAGCTCCAGGTTCTCGTACACGGTGAGGTTGGGGAAGATGCCCCGCCCCTCCGGCGCGTGCGCCATGCCGCGCGGCACCAGCTGGTGCGCCTTCAGGCCGGTGATGTCCTGCCCCGCCAGCGTGATGCGCCCCGCGGTGGGCTTGAGCATGCCGCTCACCGCGCGCAGGGTGCTCGTCTTGCCCGCGCCGTTGGCGCCGATGAGGGCCACCATCTCGCCCTTGCCCACCGTGAGGGACACGCCCCGCAGCGCCTGGATGGCGCCGTAGCGGACCTGGATGCCCTCCACCGACAGGAGCGGCTCGAACGCGCGCCGCTCGCCCAGCACCTTCACCGGCTCGCTCACGCCGCGCCTCCGTGGGACTCCAGGTAGCTGTCGCCCAGGTACGCCTCGATGACCTTGCGGTCGCTGCGCACCTCCGCCGGCGCGCCGCGGGCAATCGTCTCGCCGTGGTCCAGCACGGTGATGCGCTCGCAGATGCCCATCACCAGCTTCATGTCGTGCTCGATGACCAGCACCCCCAGCGAGAACTCGTCGCGCAGCCGGCGGATGAGCACCATCAGGTCCGCCTTCTCCCGCGTGTTCATGCCCGCCGCGGGCTCGTCCAGCAGCAGCACCTTCGGGCGGGTGCCCAGCGCGCGGGCGATCTCCAGCCGGCGCTGCTCGCCATAGGGGAGGTTCCTGGCCTCCTCGTCGCGGCGGTGCGACAGGCCCATGACCTCCAGCAGGTGCTCCGACTGGCGCGTCAGCTCGCGCTCCTCGGCCTGGAAGCCCGGGGTGAGCAGCAGCGCGCGCCACCAGTCGCGGTAGTTGCGCAGCGCCGTGGTCGCCTTGGCCATGGGGCCCAGGCGCACCGGGTGCAGCGCCCCCTGCGCGCGGCAGGCCACCTTCACGTTGTCCAGGGCCGTCAGGGCGCGGAACAGGCGGATGTTCTGGAACGTGCGCGCGAGGCCCAGGTGATTGATCTGATGCGGCACCCAGCCGTTCACCCGCTGCCCGTCCACGCGCACCTCGCCCTCGGTGGGCTGGTACACGCCGGTGAGCACGTTGAACGCGGTGGACTTGCCCGCGCCGTTGGGACCAATCAGGCCCAGCAGGTCGCCCTGGCGCACGGTGAGGTTGAAGTCCGTGAGGGCCTTGAGGCCCCCGAAGCGGATGCTCACGCCGGACGCCTGCAGCAGCGCGTCCCCGGAGCCGGAGGCCATGGCGGCGGGAGTCGCGGCGGCGGTCATGACAGCCCCTTCTTCTTCCGGGGGAGCCACCGGGGCAGCACGTCCCAGAGCTCCTTCGTGCCGAACAGGCCCTGCGGCCGCGCCAGCATCAGCACCACCAGCAGCAGGCCGTACACGGGCATGCGGATCTGATCCACCTTCTGCGCCAGGCTGCCCTCCGCGCCCAGCGCGCCGAACAGCGAGCGCAGCCCTTCCGGCAGGAGCGTGAGGAAGATGGCCGCGACGATGGCGCCCGTGCTGGAGCCCAGGCCGCCCAGCACCACCATGACGACGATCTCCATGGACTTCACGAACGTGAACGAGCCCGGGTTGATGATGGGCACGAAGTGCGCGAACAGGCCGCCCGCGATGCCCGCGAAGAACGACGAGATGACGAACGCGCGGACCTTGTAGCCGGTGGTGTCCACGCCCATGGCCTCCGCGGCCACCTCGTCCTCGCGGATGGCCCACAGGCTGCGGCCGTGGCTGGAGCCCGCGATGCGCCGGGCCACCAGCACCACCAGGAAGACCCAGAAGTACACCATGCCCACGCTGGAGTACTGCGGGATGCCGGACAGACCCAGCGCGCGCCCGAAGGCCTCCGTGTTCTGCACCACCACGCGGATGATCTCCCCGAAGCCCAGCGTCACGATGGCCAGGTAGTCCCCGCGCAGCCGCAGGGACGGCAGGCCCACCAGGAAGCCGCACAGCGCGGCGGCCACGCCGCCCGCGAGCAGCGCCACGGTGAAGAGCACCTGGTCGCTGGCCGCCACCGGCAGGAAGGACAGCGCCACCTCCTTGAGCGAGAGCGACGTGACGCCCGCGATGTACGCGCCCACGGCCATGAAGCCCGCGTGGCCGATGGAGAACTGGCCCGTCATGCCGTTCACGATGTTGAGGCTCACCGCGAGGATGATGTTCACCCCCACCACGGACAGCAGGTACGTGGCGAAGGGCGAGGTATCCAGCAGCACCTCCGCCAGCGCCAGCACCGGCACCGCGATGAGCACGGGCAGGATGCCGCGCAGGGCCGGGGGCACGCGGCCCACGGCCTCGTCGGTCAGCGCCGTCACGCCTCCAGACTGGGCCGCCATCAGACCTTCTCCGCCGCGACGCGGCCGAAGAGGCCGCCCGGCTTCACCAGCAGCACCAGGATGAGGAAGCCGAAGGCCACCGCGTCACGCCAGGTGCTGGCCGCGTAGCCCACCACGAACTCCTCCACCAGGCCCAAGAGCAGCGCGCCCACCACGGCGCCCGGCACGTTGCCGATGCCGCCGATGACCGCCGCCACGAAGGCCTTGAGGCCCACGTACAGGCCCATGAGCGGGCTCACGGACGTGTCCTTGATGGCGTAGAGCAGGCCCGCGCCCGCCGCCAGCGCGCTGGAGAGCATGAACGTCAGCGCGATGATGCGGTCGGTGGGGATGCCCATCAGCGCCGCGGTGCGGTGGTCGAAGGACACCGCGCGCATCGCCTTGCCGAAGCGCGTGCGGTACACGAGGAGCTGGAGCCCGGCCATCAGCCCCACGGCGATGAGGAAGCTGATGACCTGCCAGTTCCACACCACCACGTCGCGGTCCCCCACGATGAACCACTCGCTGGGGTTGATGACCTCCGGGAAGGCCCGCGGGGACGCGCCCGGCAGGAAGCCGATGTCCAGTTGGAAGCCGTACGACAGCGCGAACGAGATGCCGATGGCGGTGATGAGCGCGGTGAGGCGCGGCTTCTCGCGCAGCGGACGGTAGGCGAAGCGCTCGATGAGGAAGCCGAGCAGCGCGCAGCCCGCCATGGCCACCGCGAAGATGACGACCACGCCCCACAGGGAGCGCTGCGCCTGCCGCCCGAGGGCGAAGGCGGTCGCGTAGCCCATGTAGACGCCGACCATCATCACGTCGCCGTGGGCGAAGTTGATGAGCTTGAGGACGCCGTACACCATCGTGTAGCCCAGCGCGACCAGGGCGTAGATGGTGCCGGCGGCCAGACCGTTGATGAGGTGCTGGAGGAGCTGCGACATGCCGGAGGAGGCCCTGGACTACGGAGAGATGGTGGTGACGTAGGTGGACTTGCCGTCCTCGACCTTCAGCACCACGGCGGACTTCACCGCGTTGCGCTTGTCGTCCAGCGTGATGTTGCCCGCCACGCCCGGGAAGTCCTTCGTCTGCGCGATGGCCGCGCGCACCGCCGGGCCGCTGGTGTCCGGGGCGCGCTTCAACGCCTCGATGGCGACGCGCGCGGCGTCGTAGCCCAGCGCCGCGAGCGCGTCCGGCACCGCGCCGTTGTTGTCCGCCTTGTAGTCCGCGATGAACTTCTTCACGCGCGCGTCCGGGTTGTCCGGCGAGTAGTGGTTGGAGAAGTAGCTGCCCTCGATGGCGCTGCCGCCCAGCTCGAAGAGCTTCTCCGAGTCCCAGCCGTCGCCGCCCATCAGCGGCACCTTCAGGCCCAGCTCGCGCGCCTGGCGGGCGATGATGCCCACCTCGCTGTAGTAGCCGGGCACGTAGATGCCCTCCGGCTGCGTCTTCTTGATGGCGGTCAGCTGCGCGCGGTAGTCCGTGTCGCCCTGGCTGTAGCTCTCCGTGGCCGTGATCTTGCCGCCCAGCTCCGTGAACTTCTGGCGGAACACCTCCGTGAGGCCAATGGAGTAGGCGCTCTTGTTGTCCTGGAGCACCGCGACCTTGTTGAGCTTGAGGTTCTCCCGCGCGAACTTCGCCATCACGAAGCCCTGGAACGGGTCGATGAAGCAGACGCGGAAGATGTTGTCGCCCTTCTCCGTCACGGAGGGGTTGGTGGACGACGGGGTGATCATGGGCACGCCGGCCGCCTGGGCCTTCTCCGCCATGGCCAGGGAGCTGGACGAGGCCACCTCGCCCAGGATGAGCACCACCTTGTCCTGGGTGATGAGGCGGGTGACGGCCTGCGCGGCCTCCTCGGGCTTGCTCTGGTCGTCGTACACGCGCACGACCAGCTTCTTGCCCTTCACGCCGCCGGCCGCGTTGGCCTCCTTCACCGCCAGCGCCACGCCGTTGCGGGTGGAGATGCCGAACGTCGCCTGACCGCCCGTCAGCGCCCCCACCTCGCCCAGCACGATGACGTCGTCACCCGCCGGGGGCGCGCCGCCGCCCTGCGCGGTGGCCGGGGCCTGCGCCGGGGACGCGCCTCCCGCCTCTCCCGTGGGCTGCGTCTTCTTCTCGCAGGCGACCGCCAGGACGGCGAGCGCGGCGAGGAGCATCGGGGCAAGTCGTCGCATGCGGGGGCTTCCTCCGGGGGTGACGAGGTGCAAAGCCCCGGTTTTCTAGGGGAGCCCTCCCCATGGGTCAAGCGCACAGCTTGGCTCCCGAGTCCCGCCAACCTCCAGGAACATCGCCGTCTCGAACCCGTGCCTCACGGTGGGTGCGCCCCCACCAGCTCAAGGCTCCAGCCAGTAATGCTCCCGGCCCGACGGCCCCCGGCGGATCCTCGGAGGAGGGCCTTGGGGCCCCGCTCCCTCCGCTTCGCCGTCTTCCCACGGCGCCACGTCCTCGTGCGTCAGGTCCCGCCCGGAGGAGGAAGGAGCCTCCTCCTCTGCTGACAGGGCGGGCGGGGCTTCGGCCGCGGTGAAGGCCCAGCAGACGGGCTCCACGCCTGACGCCGCTCGCGGCGAGGACGCCGGGAGGGCCGCGCCAGCGCGGCGGCGCACGAGCCGCCCCGCCACCAGCAGTCCCACCGCGCCCGCCACCCACCCGAGTCCCCGGCGTGGCCTCATGGCTCGCATCGCAGGCTCCTCCTTCATGCGAGCCGGAACCTCCAGGCTCACGCCCACACAGTGGGGTGTGGCGACGCGCGCGGCCAGCGCGTGAACCGCGGGTGTGGCCCCTGCACGCCTGCCCTGCCGACAGGAAGCGGGGAGACACCCGGAACCCTGTTGCCCACGGCGGGCGGCATGCCGAGCCCCTGGACCATTCAGCGGCAGGGGTTTTCTTGGGCGTCATTGAACCCACTTTTCGGGTGTGGCCGTGGCGGACACCTCAACGTCCACTACCTCCCAGGGGACCCTCTCCAGCGTGCTGGACGCGCCTGGTGCTCCGCTTCCGACCACACCCGACCCGACGTGCAGGCACAAGGAGCCAAGTCAATGATGATCAAGCGCAACGACATCAAGGAAGGGATGACGGTCCGCAGCAGCGACGGCGAGAAGCTGGGCAAGGTCTTCGCCGTGAGCGAGGGCGAGTTCCACATCGAGAAGGGGATGTTCTTCCCGAAGGACTACCTGGTCCGCTACGCGGAGGTGAGCGACATCCGCAACGGGGAGATCTTCCTCAACCACGGCCGCGAGGCGCTGCGCGGGCTGGCGGACTCCACCGACCTGAGCGCGGGCCGCGGCAGCGGCACCAGCGTGGGCGCGGTGGGCGCGACGACAGCGGCGGCCACCGGCACCGCGAGCGGTATGGGCGCGGGGCTGAAGACGGGCACCCAGCGCATGGGGGACGTTGTCCAGACCGGCGCGGAGAAGGTCGGCATCAAGGACAGGGAGCTGAGGGACCGCGACCTGCGCACCCAGGAGCGCATCGCGAACGAGGACGTCACGCTGCGCACGCACCATGAGGAGCTGGGCGTCACCAAGCACCAGCGCGCCGCGGGCGAGGCGCAGGTGCGCAAGATCGTCGTGGAGGAGCGGAAGACGGTGGAGGTGCCGCTGCGCCACGAGGAGGTGGAGGTGGTGCGCCGGGCGGTGAAGGACGACATCCCCGGCGACGTGGCGTCCTTCCAGGAGGAGACCATCCGCATCCCCCTGAGCGCGGAGGAGGCGGAGCTCACCAAGCGCGCCTACACGGACGAGGAGATCACCATCCACAAGCGCCCCGTCGAGGAGCGCCGCACGATGGAGGGCCAGGTCCGTCACGAGGAGCTGGGGGACGTGAAGGTGGTCCGCACCGAGCCCGACGTGGACAAGGAGACGCGCCGCACCGGCTACCGCGCGAACCCGGACAGGGATCCGCTCAAGCGCTCGTAGCGTCGCCAGGACGGGAAGCATCGCGG
>JAFADT010000191.1 GCA_023424585.1 Pseudomonadota bacterium | reverse complement strand
GCCCCGTGCCCACGGACGGCGCCGAGCCGCTGTCCCCCGCCCTCCCCTGGCCGGAATGGCCCGGCGCCACCCCGCCGGCCTCGTCCAATCCGTCCGCCCCCCGCCAGCCGGAGGCCCTGGAGGGCGCGCCGGAGGCGCTGGAGTCGGGTGCGGGCCTGCCGGAGGACCTGGACGCGGAGGACGAGGAGCCGGAGTCGTCCAGCGGCGAGTACGAGCTGGACGGCGAGGCCCCGTCGGGCCGCCCGCCCAAGCCAACGCTCCACTGAGAGGCGCGGCGTTCCCAGGCAGGGAAGGAACTTCCCCTGTCCCCCGCCTTTCAACAGCCGCCCCGTAGGATTTACGTCCTGCGCGCTCCCTTCGGGGTCGTCCTGCTGCCCAAGTCAGCGGATTCACTGGGCTCCAGCGCACGTCTGGCCTTGGCAAAGCACTTGCTATGTGTCTGTTCGCGATGCGGACGACAACGGACATGGCGGCGGAGCGGGGACGGAAGAAGGCCGGGGTGGCCCGGGTCTTCACCAGGCAGCCGGAGCGCATCGCGGCGCTGTGGCGGCGGATGCGGCTGGCGGCGCACGACGGCCAGGGCGCGCCGGGCCCCAGCCTGCTGGACGGACTGGTGGAGCCCTTCGTCCGGGAGCTGGGCCTGACGCTGGAGGGCGTGGAATCCAGCCCCTGGACGCGCACCCGCGCGGTGCTGCGGCTGGCGCCGGAGCGCGGCGCGCGGGCCCTGCACGACGAGTTCGCGCTGCTGCGGCGGTGCCTGGTGGACGCCCTGGAGGTGCTGGGCGGTGGGGACGCGGAGCGCCAGCGCATCCACCGCGCGCTCGACGAGGCCGTGGACAGCGCGGTGGCGCTGCTCCAGCGGCTGGCGGACCCGAAGGCGGATGGGCCGCGGGTGCCCTTCGGCGGCCTGGTGGTGGAGTACTTCGAGCGGCCCTCTCATGCGCGCCGGCCCCCCATGGGCCGCCGCGACGAGCGGTCCGCCATGCATTGAGCAGGAGTCGCGGCGCGCAGGAGGCGCCGGGGTTTTGTCACAAGGGTTTGCCGATCCGTCCGGCTTGACCCTTCCCTCCGTGGAAGGGTCCGGGGGCTGGCGGGAGGGAGCGCTGTCGTGGATGGGGGTCCGCGACGCGCCTTGAGGGAGCGTGCTCCTGCTCGGGGGAGCGGTGAGCGCGCACACAGGTTCGAACGCCGGAACGCGTGGATGGGGGTCCGCGCGCTCCGCCGGTCGGACGGATCGGCATGTTTTGTCGGAGGAGTGGGGATGGAGGGCTGCGGGAGGGCGCCTACGGGGGTGGGCGCCCTCCCGCGCTTTTTTCGGCTCAGTGCGCGTCCGCCCAGCTCTTCCCCGCGCCCACTTCCACCTTGAGCGGCACCTTCAGCTCGGCGACGGAGGCCATGCTCTTCACGGCCAGGGCCTTCACGGCCTCCACCTCCGCGTCCGGCGCCTCGAAGAGCAGCTCGTCGTGCACCTGGAGGAGCACGCGCGCCTTCAGCTTCTGCTCCCGGAGCGCGGCGTCCACGACCAGCATGGCCTTCTTCATCAGGTCCGCGGCGGTGCCCTGGATGGGCATGTTGATGGCGGCGCGCTCCGCGGCCTGGGCCACCCCCCGGTTCTTGGAGAGCAGGTCCCCCATCAGGCGGCGGCGGCCGTAGAGCGTCTCCACGTAGCCCACCTTGCGCGCCTTCTCCACGGTGTCCTCCAGGTACTGGCGGATGCCGGCGTACCGGATGAAGTACCGCTCGATGACGTCGCGCGCGTTCTCCTGGGAGATGCCCAGGCGCGTGGACAGGCCGTGCGCGGACAGGCCGTACGCGATGCCGAAGTTCACCATCTTCGCCACGCGGCGCTGCTCGCGGTCCACGTCCTTGGGGTCCACGGCGAAGATCTCCGCGGCCGTGCGGCTGTGGATGTCCTCGTCGTTGCGGAAGGCCTCGATGAGCACCGGGTCCTCCGCGATGTGCGCCAGCAGCCGCAGCTCGATCTGCGAGTAGTCCGCGCTCACCAGCTGGTGCCCCGCGTCCGCCACGAAGGCGCGGCGGATCTCCCGCCCCAGCTCGGTGCGGATGGGGATGTTCTGCAGGTTCGGGTCGGACGAGGACAGCCGGCCGGTGGCGGTGGCCGCCTGGTGGTACGTGGTGTGGATGCGCCCGTCCTTCGCCACCAGCGTGGGCAGCGTGTCCAGGTAGGTGCTCTTGAGCTTGGACAGGCCCCGGTACTCGATGAGCGCCCGCGCGAGCACGCTGTGGTGCTCCTCCGCCAGCTTCTCCAGCACCTCCTGGTCCGTGGACGGGCCCGTCTTGCCGCGCTTGAGGACGGGCAGCTTCTGCTCCTCGTAGAGCACCTGGGCCAGCTGCGGGTTGGAGCCCAGGTTGAAGACGTGGCCCGCGGCCTGGTGGCACTCGGCCTCCTTCGCCTTCACCTCCACGTCCACGCGCTCGGAGGTGCGCGCCAGCTCCGCCACGTCCAGCTTCACGCCCTCGCGCTCCATGCGCGCGAGCACGGGCAGCAGCGGCAGCTCCAGCGTGCGCGCCAGCTCCGAGAGCCCGCCCAGCTCCAGCTCCCGCCGCAGCTCCGGCGCCAGCCGGCGCGCCGCGTCCGCGCGCACCGCGTACGCCACGGCCACCTCCTCCGGCCCGTGGTCCGCAAGCGCGCGCCCCTTCTTGCCCTCCACCGACGCGGGCAGCGCGGGCAGCTCCGAGCGCAGCCGCTCACGCGCCAGGTCCGCCAGCGCGTGCTCGCGGCGCGACGGGTTGAGCAGGTAGCTCAGGAGCTCCACGTCGTCGTGCGCGCCCTCCAGCGTCAGCCCTTCATTGGCCAGCACCAGCGTGAGCGCCTTGAGGTCGTGGCCGCCCTTCTTCACCGCCGCGTCCGCGAGCACGTCCCGCAGGGCCGCCGTGAAGGCCGCCACCGGCAACTGCGTCGCGCCCAGCTGCTGGTGCCGCAGCGGCACGTAGGACGTGGAGCCATCCGGCAGCGCCACGCCCAGGCCCACCAGCGGCGCCGCGAAGGGCATGCCCTCGTAGGCGGGCACCAGGGTGACGGCCCCGGCGGCCTTCGCCGCGTCCGCCAGCGCCTTCACCTCTGCCTCGGCGGTGACCAGCCTGGTGGTGACGGCGAGCGGCGCCACGTCCGCGCGGACCGGGGCCTCCTCGGCGGGCAGGTCGCGCAGGAGCGCGAAGAACTCCAGCTCCGTGAACAGGTCCCGGGCGCGCGTGGCGTCAGGAGGGCGGCGCACCAGCTCGTCCAGCTTCACGCCCAGGGGCAGCGCGGTGTTGAAGGTGACGAGCTGCTTGGCGCGCAGCAGGCTCTCGCGGTGGGACTCCAGCGCCGCGCGGATCTTCGGCTTCTTCACCTCCTCCACGCGCGCGAGCAGCGTCTCCACATCGCCGAACTGGTGGAGCAGCTCCACCGCCGTCTTGTCGCCCACGCCCGGCACCTTGGCGACGTTGTCCACCGCGTCGCCCACCAGCGCCAGGAAGTCGCGCACCTGCGTCGGCAGGATGCCCAGCTTCTCCTGCACGTCCGGAACGCCGATGCGCTTGTTCTTCGCGGGGTCGAAGAGGGTGATGTCCTCGTCGACGATCTGCATGAAGTCCTTGTCGCTGGTGATGACCAGGACCTGGTACCCCTCCGCCTTCGCCTGCATCGCCAGCGTGCCGATGACGTCGTCCGCCTCCCAGCCCTCCGCGTCCAGCGAGGGCAGGTTCAGCACGTCCCCCACCTTGCGGATGAGCGGGAACTGGGGCGTCAGGTCCTCCGGCGGCGCCTTGCGGTTCGCCTTGTACGTGGGGTCGATCTTCTGACGCTCCACGCGGCCGGACTTGTCGAACGCCAGCGCCACGTGCGTGGGCTTCAGCTCCTGCAGGGCCTTGAGCACCATGCGGGTGAAGCCCAGCACGGCGTTGGTGGGCACCCCCTTGCTCGTCGTGAGCGGGGGGATGGCGTGGTAGGCGCGGAAGATGAAGCCAGAGGCGTCGAAGAGCGCCAGGCGGCGCTCGGGGCGCGGGGGGCTGGTGTCGGCCATCCCCCGTCCCTAGCGCGCCTCCCGGCCCCTGTCCATGAAGCCCCGCACCGGAGCGCCGCTCAGCGGCACTTCAGCTCGGCCTTCTTCGCGGCCACCTGCTCCGCGATGCCGTCACCCGGCACGGCGTAGTCCTCCACCGCCGCCAGGTCCGAACAGCTGCCCGCGTTGTTCAACGTGTTCTGCGCCTGCGTGGAGCAGAAGGCCACCACGCGGTTCAGGTCCGTGTTGCCCTTGTAGAACTCGAAGCCCAGCTTCCAGATGCGGCAGCCCCGGCGGCGGTCCTCGCGGTCCGCGAAGTGCTTGCCGCGCTGGTAGGCCGCGGCCGCCAGGTCCTGGAACATGTTCTTCCGGTAGAAGGACAGGTGCGACTCCGCCAGCTCCGCCATGATGCGCTTGTCCGTCGCCAGCGCGTCCGTGAACGGCGTGACGGCGCGCTCGGGGTCGTCGTTGGTGATGGCGCTCTCGCCCGTCTTGAAGAGCTGATCCACGTTGGACACGTCGCGGATGAGATCGTCCGCGAGCTGGTGGTACTGCGCCTGGTCTTCCTTCGCGCGCAGCTTCTGCAGCGTCGCCATGGCCTCGCTGCCACGGCCGGCCCAGTAGTCCATCATCGCCGCCTGGATGAGCTTCGGGGCGTAGCGCTTGGCGAACATGGCGCGCACCTCGCTGGCCTGATCCACGCCCAGCCCGTCCTCCTGCAGGATGGCGGACACCGGGCAGGTCCACGGCGGGGCGTTGCGGTCCACCCGCGTGCGGGCCACCAGGAACTTCACGAACATGGCGTCCTTGGGGCGCCAGTCGTTCTTGCGCAGGAAGCCCTCCAGGCGGAGCGTCTGGCCAATGGGGGGCTCCAGGTCCTCCTTGCTCTGCTTCTGGCACCACACTTCCATGTACTGCTGGCAGCGCTGCACCGCGGGGCCCCACTGCGAGTTGTTCAGGTAGCGCTTGCAGTCGTCCTTCGCGCGCTCCACGAACCGCTCGGCCGTCTCCTTCGCCTTGGAGCGGGCGCGGCGGAAGTACTCGCTCTCCTTCGGAATCTTGCGCAGCAGTTCCAGGGCCTGCTGCTCGCGGTTGAGCTCGATGGCCTTCTTCGCGGCCTCGAAGTTGTCGAAGGCCTCCTTCTCCAGCTTGATGCGCCGCACGAGGGTGTTCGCCTCGGCGTTGATGGGGTCCATGTCCAGCGCCTGGTCGCACGCCTTCTCCGCGCGGGCCCAGTCGGGGGCGCCCATCTCGTTGGAGGAGTAGGAGCGGCACTCGCTGAGCAGGTCCTGCACCTGCTGCGCGGGATCCAGCGGCGCGGCCGGGCCCGCCTTGGGGGCCTTCTGCGCCGGCCCCATGGACGACTTCACCACCGCCGCCACCGCCAGCAGCGCGATGACGCCGCCCGCGACCACCATCAGCTTGCGCTTGTTGTCCGCCGCCGGCGCCGCCCCGCGGGCACCCCGGCGAGGCGGAGGCGCGCCCGCCGCCCCGGGACGGCGCGAGGGCGTGTCCGAGGCCTCGAAGGTCATCTCCACCACGCCGAACTGGAGGACGTCCCCGGCCTGCAGGTCGACGAACTCCTCGCCCAGCAGCTCCCCGTTGAGCAGGGTGCCGTTGGCGCTGCCCAGGTCGCGCG
>JAFADT010000130.1 GCA_023424585.1 Pseudomonadota bacterium | reverse complement strand
AACGGGCGCGAGCGCGCCGCCATGCACGAGCACCGCCCCTTCACGTCCGAGCGCGCCTCGCCGAACACCAGCGACACCTTGTATGGCGTGGCCCCGGAGCCCGCCGCGTCCGCGAAGAGCCGGTTCTCGAAGCGCGACAGGTTGGTGAGCTGCTTGCCGTCGAACAGGGCCGCGCCCTTGGCCAGCTCCGCCTTGTCGCTGATGATCTCCGTCATTCCGCCCATCCCGATGACGGGCCGCACCTCAGCCATGACGCTCCCCCTTCGTGTCGTTCGACGCGAGCAGCGGCGCCAGGTCCTGGTTGCGCATCACCCGCTCCACCACGTCCACCAGCTTCCGGGGCGTGCACCCGAAGCAGGGGATCCCCAGCGCGGTGAGCTGCTCGGCCATCGCGTGGTCGTAGGACGGCCGCCCGCTGTCCGACAGCGCCAGCAGGCACAGCACCCTGGAGCGTGAGTCCACCAGCTGCCGCAGCCGGGCCACCAGCTCCTCGGCGTTGCCGCCCTCGTACAGGTCGGTGATGAGGATGAAGAGCGTCTTCTCCGGCCGGCGCACGTAGTGCTCCTGCGCGTAGGCCACCGCCCGGTTGATGTCCGTGCCGCCGCCCAGCTGCGCGGAGAAGAGCACCTCCACGGGGTCCGACAGCACGGGCGTCATGTCGACGATCTCCGTGTCGAACAGCACCAGGCTGGTGCGCAGCACGTCCAGCGACGCGAAGATGGCCGCCATCACGGAGCTGTACACCACGCTCTCCGCCATGGAGCCGGACTGGTCCACCACCAGCGTCACGTCCCACTCGTGGTGCCGGCGCTGGTTGGGCCAGAAGTAGAAGCGCTCCGGGATGAGCCGCCGCCGCTCCGCGTCCCAGCCCTTCAGGTTGGAGCGGATGGTGCGGCGCCAGTCGATGTTGCGCGCGATGGGGATGGGGCTCGTCCTGTCCCTGCGCAGCGCCCCCAGCACCGCCGTGCGCAGCGGGGACTCCAGCTTCTTGCGCAGGTCCTCCACCACCTCGCGGATGATGGCGCGCGCGGTGTCCTTGGCCTGCTCCGGGATGAGCCCCCGGGCGCTCACCAGCGTCGTCACCAGCTCCAGGTTCTTGTCCAGGAAGGGCAGCGTCTCCGGCTCGAAGAGCAGCTGGGTGAGGCCCTTGCGCTCGATGGCGTCCTTCTGCACCAGCGCGATGACGTCATCCTGGAAGAAGTCGCGCAGCGCGCCCAGCCACCTGGGCAGGTACGGCTTCGAGCCGCCCCGCCCCGCCGCGCGCTCGCCGTAGACGAACGAGAGCGCGTCATCCAGGCCGTCCAGGTCGTCGCCCTTCAGGTCCACCGTGTCCGCGCTGGCGCCCAGCGCGCTCAAGGACGGGCAGGCCCCCGTCTTCTCCGCCTCCGGGCCCAGCGCCAGCCGCCAGCGCAACAGCGCGTCGCGGTCCTTCGGGTCCAGGTCCTTGGGGTCCACGCTCATAGCAGGTCATCCAGGTCATCGAGCGCCTTGCCCAGGTCCGCGCTCAGGTCCTTCAGCGTCGCCTTGTCCTGCTCCTCCAGCACGGCCTTCACCGCGCGGCCCTGGTCCTTCAGCTGGCGCACGCCCATCACGTTCTCCATCAGGTAGCGCCGCTCCGTGGCCCCCAGCACGCCCAGCGCCCGTCGCAGGACGGGCAGCGTCTGCCGGAAGCGCTCGGGCTCCACGCTGACGAGGAACGCGTCCAGCGCCTTCACCACGTCGCGGCTCTTCACCAGCACCAGCGCGTTCACCTGGAGGAAGCCCTCCAGGTACGCCGCCGCGTCCGAGGGCTCCACCGCCGCGGACAGCCGCCGCCCCACCTCCAGGGCCACGTCCGCCTCCGGCAGCTCGCGCGCCAGGTACAGCAGGCCCGTGGCCAGCCCCGACGTCGCGGGGTGCACCGCGTGGCTCTCCATCAGCCCGCGCGCCTCCGCGAACCAGGCCGCCTTGTCCGCGCGCGGCTGGGACAGCGCCACCTCCTGTAGCGTGCGCAGCGCGTCCAGCACCGGCGGCACCGCCTCCGGAGCGCAGGCGCTGGCCTCGCGCACGCGCAGCAGCGCCCGGTTGAAGGTCTTCTCCCCCAGGGCCGCCACCGCCTCGTCCCCCACGTCCGAGTGCGCGCGCGAGGTGCCATAGGCCATCAGCCCCGACAGCGCCCGCGCCGCGCTCGCCAGCGACGGCAGGTCCGCGTCCGTGGCCGCGTGCGCGTCACAGGCCCTGAGCGCCTGGGCCACCGTCTGGGAGCAGCCGGTGATGACGGACTCCAGCAGCACGTCCGCCGCCTCGGCCGTCGTCTTCGCCTGCGTCAGCCGCTCCTGGAGCACGCGCGTCGTCACGCCCTCCAGCGAGTCGCCCAAGACAATCTTCTCCACCAGCGCCACGTCCGTGGACGGCGTCCACTGCGCCTGCCAGGCCTCGCGCACCCGGGTGAGCGCCGCGTAGCCGCCGGGCTCGCCGTCCGCGCCCTGCTTGCGCGACGAGCCCGTCCCGGACAGCGACGCATAGGGAATGCCCGCCACGCGCAGCCGGTGGAGGAACACGGAGGAGCCCACCTCCACCGGGTTGTTGAGGCGCAGGGTGAACGTCTCCGGGCTGTCCGTGCGCGGCAGCCGGCGCTCGCCCACCTCGCGCCAGAACTCCGCCTGGAGCGAGTTCTGCCCGATGCGGCTCGCCACCTGCCCCACCTCGTGGCCGATGACGCTCTTCCACAGGAAGCCGTCCACGTGCGTCGCGTCGCCGCGGCACAGCGTGGCCACGGTGGCCTCGCGCAGCTCATCCAGGCCCGGGGCGCTCTTCTCGCGCAGGTCCGACAGCGTCACCGCCAGCCGGTACGCCTCCAGCACGTCCGACAGCGACGCGGAGAAGC
>JAFADT010000125.1 GCA_023424585.1 Pseudomonadota bacterium | reverse complement strand
CGAACACGGAAGTTAAGCCCTCCAGAGCCGATGGTACTCCGCGGGAAACCGCGTGGGAGAGTAGGTCGCTGCCGGATTCTTTTCTTGAAGCCCCTGTCGCCTTCCTGGCGCCAGGGGCTTTCTCTTTTGCGGGCTTGTGGCCCCCGGCGCAGATGCACGCTTCTCGTGTATTGATCCGGCGGGATGCGAACGTACAGCCGCCTGGCTTTGAGGCTGGCCTGACCCTGCCTGCTTTTGCTTGAGTGGTGCTCCTTCCCCCTTCTCTGGACAGGAGCCTCTCGCATGCATCTGCTTCGAATCTACGCCGCCGGGCTGTTCGCGTTGGGGCTCCTGCTGGTTCCAGCTGAGTCCAGGGCGGACTCGGGCGTGCGGCTGGGCGTGGGGGCGGACTACTGGGTCGACACCAGCGCCGCCTTCAACTTCACGCTCGGCGTCGAAGGGCATGTCGCGGGCCCGCTCTTCGTGGGGGCCCGGTTCGGCGCGGTGCTCGTCACGGACGGCAACATCATTGGCGTTCCGTTGGACATCTCGCTGCGCGCGACGGTGGGCCGGACTGTCTACATCGAGGGGCTCGCGGGCCCCTGGATCATGTTCAAGGGTGACACCTTCAAGGCCCATGCGGCGTTTGGCTTTGGCCTCCAGGGCAAGGCCGCGAGCATTGGTGTCGAGGTCGGCTACCTCGACCCGAATCCCATCATCGGCTTGCGGCTGGGCTACAAGTTCTGAGGCCGGGCCTCAGTAGTGGGGGGGCCGCTCCTGGTGGCGGGCGTCCACCAGGCCCGGCTCGGCGTCCAGCTTGCGCTTGAGCTGGTCCAGCTCCATCCGGAGCGCGTCGATGACGCGCCCCTGCTGGTAGAGCACGTCGCTCAGCTCCTGCAGCAGCTCCTGCTGCTGCGTGTAGCGGATTTCCAGCTCGACCAGGCGCTTGTCTTCCATTGCCGTCTTCTCCGGTCGGGGAGCGTGCCCCATGAATACCCTCGAACACCTGCAGCGTGCTCGTGACCTGCTTGGGCGCGGCCAGCCCGAGCTGGCGGAGTCCGCGCTGAGTGACGCCATCGATGCGGCCGTGGCGGCGGAGGACCTGGTCCTCCTGACCCAGGCGCGCTTCGCGCTGGGGGAAATGCTCTTCCAGCAGGGCCGGGACGAAGAGGCAATCCCCTTCCTCCAGGCCGTGGTGCGCACCGAACGGGCGGATGGGTCCGTGGACGCGCCGGTCATCGCGGCCGCGCGGATGCTGCGCCAGATTCGAGGGCAGGAGCCGCGCTGAGCATCCCCTGCGCTTCAGGGCAGCCGGCACTGCTCCCGGATGGCGTCCATCCGCTGCGGGAAGCGTCGCTCCAGGTCCGTGCGCGTCTGACGGGCTCCCTCGAGCTTCCCCGCCTTCACCTGGAGGGTGCAGAGCGTGGCCAGCGCCCGGGTGTCGGACACGTTCAGGCGGTCCGCCTGGCGCAGGGCCGCCTCGGCGGCGTCCTGGTTCCCCAACTGGAACCAGACGATGCCCAACTGGAAGTGGCCTTCCGCGAGCTTCGGGTCCTTCTGCACCGCCTGCTGTAGGAGTCCCATGGCCTCGCGGTTGCGGCCTTCCTTGGTGAGCACCAGCCCCTGTTCCACCAAGAGCCGGGCCGCGGGAACCTTGCCCTCCAGGGAGGTGAAGACCTTCAGGGCCTCCTCGGGTCTTCCCACGCGGCTGAGCAGCCGGCCGTAGCGCATGCCGATGAGGGGCTCGCCCGGAGTGCGGCTGTAGGCCCGGGACAGGGCCGCCGTGGCGCCCTCGACGTCGCCCTTCTCCTCGCTCAGGTCCGCCCGGAGCAGCTCCGCCCTGGGGTCCGCGGGTGCCAGCTTCTGGGCCTTGCTCAGGGACTGCTCCACGCAGCGGGCCATCCGCTCCCGGTCACAGATGCGCGCGAGCAGGAGCTGGGTCTCCAGGGAGTTCGGGTCCCTGCGCTCGGCCTCCTCGGCCAGATCGTGCGCTTCCGCGGGGGCTCCTTCGCGCAGGAGCTCGGCTGCCTCGCGGAGGTCCGCCGCTGTCGCCTTGTCGTTGTGCTTCAGGGGCACCAGGAACCGCAGGCGGCCATCCACGTTCTCCGTGGCCCGGGCGATGGCCAGCTCCTGCTCGGGCATGTTGCGGGGCAGGAACAGGGGGATGACGTGGATGCCGAGCGCCACCCCGCAGACCCAGAGGACGCCCTTGATTCCCTGGTTCCAGCGCCGGCCGCTCCGCTCTCCGGGTTCTTTCGATGGGTCGCTCATGGGGCGTTTCTAGACGGCGCGCAGGTGGGGGCGCAGCCCCGAAGGGAGTTCCAGCTCGCAGCTCCAGCAGAGCTCGAAGTTGCCGGGGTTCTCCTCGCCACAACGTGGACAAATCACAGAGCGGCTGGCGGCTTCCTGGTTGGCCTGGAGCTCCGCGAGGACCTGGCGCGCCGCTTCCAGCTCCTGCGGCCACAGCCACAGCTCCACCCAGGCCTCGGTGCTGGGAATCTCTCCGCTCAGCGGGACCAGGGACTCGCCGCGGATGTCGACCGAGAGCCCGGCCGATTCCAGGGCGCCCGCCAGCATCCGTGCCTCTCCAACCGTGCGGTGCACGGAGAACTGCACGCGCTTCATGCTGCTTGTCTGTCAGAACCGGGCCGTCAGGGCAACCCGCCCCGGCCGCTCCCCTGCTGTACCCTGGCCGACGCGGCCCCCACGGCCCGTGCGGCTTCCCTCATTCCTCATGGCGGAGCTGGTACGGCAGGACCACGCGCGCGTGCTTCGTGGCGCGCGTGTGGAGCGCCGCCCTCAGCAGGGCGTCCAGCTCCGTGAGCAGGCGATCATACGGGCCTCTCTTCGCGGGCAAGCTGGTTCTTGGCGACGCTCGAACGCGGCGTCTCCTCGTCCTCGAAGGCGAGGGTCACCGCCAGCACGTCTGGCCTACCGCCTGTCTGTGGGACGAGGGTGGCGGGCTCGGGTTGGTGCTAGGGGATTCCAGCATGGGAGCCAGTCGGTGGAGATCCTCCTGTGTCAGGTCCTGCTTCACCATCGGCTGGTCTTGATCGAGCCCGCGGAGGTGCTTGAGGCGTTCCACTCGCAGCGCCTGCGCTCCAGTGTTCGTCTAGCCGCTGCGCTCGTAGTCACCGTCTTCACGCACCGTGCCTTCTGGTGGCCATGAGCAGGCATTCGCCTCCTCCCAGGCAGCTCGCGCGGAGGCGCCGCCGGCACTCATCGCCCGCGAAGGACAGCCCAAGCGACGGGTGCCGGACACTGTGCAGCGTCCCCTGGGCCCCTGCGTTTCCCGGGCGCGTCTCCCTACCGTCCGTTTCGTCCGGGCGCTCATGTCCGGACACAGGGAGGTCCCGGAACGATGAGCAAGCACAAGAACCCGAGCCCGAATGATCAGCGCTCCAACACGAAGAACCCCGAGCGCCCGGAGCACAAGTCCGCCCAGGACAACCGCTCCAACCAGATGAACCCGAACCATCCCCACAACCCGCAGAATCCTCCGTCACACATGCCTTCGCACGGCGGCGGCATGACGGGTGGGGACGGTTCCTCGAAGCGCTGAGCGCAGAGGGAGAGGCCGGCCGCGCGTTCCGGCCGGCCCCTCCGGATGCAGGGTCCTAGCGGACGCGCGGCGAGCACTCGCCTTCACCGCGGTAGTGACCCACGGTGCGCACGAGCGCCGTCACGAAGTCGCGCAGCGTCCGGACGCTGCCCGCGCCTCCCGTGCCGTACTGGTCCGACGGCAGCGACGTGAGGTCCACGAGGCCCAGCTCATCAAGCGTGATCTCGCCGTCCGGGCCGACCACGCCCGCGCTGTCCGCCGCGGCGATGGCGTCGAAGCGCATCTTCGCGTCGGCCGACTGGAGATCGTCGAAGAAGAGGTGGTCGCCGTGGATGGTGAGCTGCACTGTCTCCGTGCTGCCCTTGGGCACCGTCACGCCGTTGCCGATGTCCTCGTTCTCGCAGTGCTCGTAGAGGGTGTCGGTGGGGAAGCCCCAGTGGAAGCGCTTCGTCGCGGTGCCCTTGGTGGCCGTGCCCTCGACGTAGACGGACCAGCCTTCGGTGTTCATCCGCGTCACGTCCTCCGCGTCCGCGTTGCCAGCCGTCGCGTCCGTGGCGGGGGAGATGGCGTAGCTCACCTCGTCCCACTCCTCGGCGGCCAGGTCGTTGAACGTCGCGACGTTCACGGGGCCCGGACGGTGCACGTCGTACACCTTCACGGCCGTCTGTTCGGCGGCGGTCTCCCCTTCGTGGTTGGCGACCTTCACCTCGCCGAGCTTCACGAGGAACTTGTCGTACTTCACCGTCCAGCCGTCCTCGAAGGCGCTGGCGGGGATCTCCTTCTCGATGAAGTCCTCCCCGTACGTGGTGAACGTCACGTTGCCCTGACCCGACGAGCAGGCGACCAGGGCCAGGCAGGACACTCCCATCAGCCAATGCTGCTTCATTCCGCGGCTCCTTCCACCCACGTCACGACGTAGGCGCTGGTGTCTTCCACGCCGCGCACCAGCCCGTTCTGGGCCTGGCTGTCGGCGGGGAAGGTGGAAACGCCATCCGCGTCCGGAGGCGACGCGGTGGCGAAGTCGATGCGGTCCATCCATTTCCCCAGGTCCACCGCGATGCGCACGTGGCCTGCCTCCTGCTGGAGGTCTCGCTCGAAGCGCACGCCCTCGATGGCCTTGGGCAGGTCCACCGTCGCATCGAAGCGCACCGTGGCTCCGGACGTGTGGGTCGCGGTGCCGCGCACGTGGGCCTGGTGGCCTCCGAGCACGTTCCCTGGATCCGTTGCCGTCGTCGGCGTCACGAGCGTCAGCTCCAGCGAGCCATACGCGCCCGTGACGGCGTTGGCGTCACCCAGGTTGGCGCCCGCGAGCAGGTCCACCGTCTGGGCGTCCAGCACCTCTCCCAACGCGTCGCCGGGGACGTAGTGGCCCGGGTGCGCGTGCGCGGTGCCTCCGATGAGCGAGTACCAGTCGAAGCGCCGCGACAGCAGCACTCGACCCTCGAAGAACCGCACCGAGCCCACCGAGAGCCGCGCGGCCTCGGGGGTCACCGTCCAGCCGTAGGAGTTGGGCGCGGTGGGGGGCGTCGCCGTCATCGCCACGGCGAAGGTGCGGCGCTCCGCTTCCGTCTTGCCGCCGCAGCCCAGGCTCAGCAGGGTCGCGGTCAGCGCCAGCGCTCGGAGCGGGGCGGGGAGTGTGTTCATCACAGGTGGACCTCCAGGGTGAGCGAGGCCATACGTGGCGACCCCGCGGTGAAATGTCTGGCTGGAACGAGGCTCGGCTGCGCCGCGGGGTCGAAGCGCGAGCTGTAGACGAACTCGCCGTCGCGCCAGCGCGTGTTGAGCAGGTTCTTCACGTCGAGCCGCAGTGCGAGCGCTCCCCGACGCAGCGCGGCCTGCACGTCCGCGAGGAACACGGCGTGGCTGTATTCGTCGTAGGGCAGGGGCCTGGGCCCGATGAGCGTGAGGCCCGTGCCCAGCGACAGGAGGGAATCGATGGCGAGCAGCGGCTTCTCCCAGCCGATGTCCGCTCGGGCGACCAGTGGCGCGAAGTAGGGGAGCTTCGCGTCCGTCTTCGTCACCGTCGCGTTCGCCACCGTGGCGCTCAGCGCGGCGGTGACTCCTTCGAGCGGACGCGCCTGCAGGGCCGCGGAGATGCCCGTGCGCAGCGTCTCTCCCGTGAAGACGGTGGTGCCCACCGTGTGGTCGAAGAAGAAGTCGTCCGCGACCTGCGAGCCGAAGACGCTCGCCTGGACGGACAGGCGCTCTCCGTCCCTTCTCGTGCCCAGCTCCGCGCCGTGCACGTTCACGAAGGGGGCTTGTTCTCCCTCGGAGAGGCTTCGCGCCTGGGGGGAACGGAAGCCGTCTCCATAGCTGGCGAAGAGGGCCCAGGTGTCCGTGAGCGCGTATTCGATGCCGGCCTTCGCGCCCCAGTGCACCCCGAAGGCGCTGCGTGAGTAGCCCTGTCCGTCGTAGTAGCGCGGGTCCTGGAAGGCGAGCGCGTCGAACACCTCCACCCCCAGCGCGTCGGCGCGGACTCCCAGGCGGAAGGCCCAGCGACCCACGGGGAGTCTCGCTTCGGCGTAACCCCAGACATCTGTCTGCGTGATGTCCGCGTCCACTTCCGCCGCGAAGAAGGTGCCGTCCGTCTCGCGGTAACGGCGCTGCGTCTGGTGGATGCCGTCACGCCGGCCCCCGAGGCCGAGCTCCAGCGCGACGGGCCGGTCGAAGAGGGTGACCTGGCGGCGGTGCTCCACGCGCAGCCCCAGCGTGGTGCCGTCGTTCGTCTGCTCCAGGCCGTCGCCCCGGTCGTCCACCCGGTAGCCGGTGAAGTTGTTGCGCAGGCGCAGGTCCGAGAGGATTCCGAAGCCTTCCAGGCGCGTGCGCGCGGTGCCCTCGCGGGGCAGGTCCACGCCGAGGAGCAGCTGGTGCCTGGAGGCCGTGCCGCCCTGACGGTCGAAGGAGCCGGAGTAGAAGGTGCTGCGACCGGCTTCCAGGTCGTCCTCGCGCACCACGCCGGGCGAGTCGAAGCGCGTGAAGTAGCTGCTTCCCAGGACGCGGGCGCTCAGGCCGTGGCCCAGGTCCATGTTCGCCTGGGCGAGGAGCGTGGCCCGGCCGTAGCCCCGCTGCGGGCCGAAGCCGTGGCTCTCTCCGAGTTCCGCCGCCGCGAAGGTGCCGGGGTCCTCGCCCGGCCGCACCGTCACGACGAGCCGGCGCGTGTTGAACTGCCCCAGCGTGCCGGCGAACTCCACGCCCTGCTCCCGGGCGCCCAGGTCCATGCGCACCGTTCCCGCGACCGCGAAGTCCCCCTGGAACGCGCGGTAGGAGCCCTCCGTCACCTCCAGCGATTGGACGAGCTCCGGGATGATGAAGTTGGTGTCCGCGTAGCCGAGCGCGTGGATGTGGCTCACCTCGTTCACCGGCAGGCCGCCGACGTTCAGCTCCACGTCCTGGCCGTGGAGCGCGTCGAAGCCCCGGAGGAAGAGCTGCTGCGCCTTGCCCTCGCCGCTGTGCTGCGAGGCCACCAGGCCCGGGACGATTCGCAGCACGTCCGTCGCGTTCGTGCGCGGCGCCGTGTCGAGGAGGTCCCGGCCGAGCGTGACCTCGGCGGCGCTCTGGGCCGGACGCGTGCCTCGCACCACCGTGGCGCGCTGCTTCCCGGAGGACTCCGACGGCGGAGGGGGGGCGGTGGCCTCCTGCGGTGGTGGCTCGGCTCCAACCTGCCGCCGCACCTCGGGTTGCTGCTGTGACTCGGGTTGCTGCTGTGACTCAGGTTGCTGCTGTGTCTGGGTGGCTTCTGTTGCCTCATGACGGGTGGCTTCCACGGGCGGCCCTTCCTGCGCGGTGGGCACGGTTGCGGAAAGACACGTCGAGAGCGTGGCGAACGCGATGAGCAACATGGTCACGGGAGCAACGGCACGAGGAGACGGCGACACGTCCCCAGCTCGCGTCGGGGCGCGCTCCAGGGCATGCGGATGGAAAGGCAGACGGTTTCAGGCCGAAGACACACGCTCACGCAGGCCCAGGTCTGGCCTGGGCCAGACGGTCCGCATGCTCGCGAATCATCCTTACGGAATTCCGAAGCGCGCTGACCGCGCTATGGGGCCTGCGGCATCGCCGCGGACCGCAATTGCTGGCCGGGTGACCACCCAGGCGCTCGTGCTGACTCCACCCTCCAGGAGACCCAGCGCGGCTTTGGCGGCACGAACACCGTCCAGCTCGCCGCCACCGCCAACAGGTGCTCCACCGAGCCCGTCAGGTGCTGGTGGCCATGGCCCTGCTTCTTTCCGGCCGGCTGGCCGTGCTCGGACTCCGGCGAGCAGCTGGACCTCGCGTCACCGCACGGGGTCCGGTGGACGTGGGTGCTGGCGCCGTGTTCGTGGCCGTGTGGACCCAGGCCTCCGCCGTGGCCCACCACCGCGTGCAGCACCGGCGCCACCGCGAGCCCGTACACCAGGACCCACAGTCCCAGGCACGCCAGGTCACGTCGGTCTCGGGGATCCCACACGGCGGTTCAGGGGCGGCGGAGCGTCCAGGACGGGAGAGGTGAGGCGGCTGCCTGCCTATCCGTCCTTCTCCCGACACGCAAGGCCGCCCCCGTCGCCCGCTGCCAGACAGTGCCCCGCCGCCCAGTCCCACGACCTCGTGGACCTCTTGACGCATCGCATCGGAATCCGCTGCGGCCACAGACTTCCCGTCATAGACTCCAGGCGTGCGTTCTGAATCCGCGGCCCTTCGTTCCCTGCCTGCCTCCACCGAGGTTCCCGCTCCGCCCTCGCGCGCCGACCGCCTGCGCGCGCTGGGGACCGAGTCCTTCGACCTGCTCGTCATCGGCGGCGGGGTGACGGGCTCGGGCGCGGCCCGGGACGCGGCGCTGCGCGGCCTGAAGGTGGCGCTGGTGGAGCGCGAGGACTTCGCCAGCGGGACGTCCAGCCGCTCGTCGCGCCTCATCCACGGCGGCCTGCGCTACCTGGAGCACGGCCACCTGGGGCTCGTCTTCGAGTCGAGCATCGAGCGGCGCCGCCTGCTCCACCTGGCGCCCCACCTGGTGCGCCCGCTGGCCTT
>JAFADT010000054.1 GCA_023424585.1 Pseudomonadota bacterium | reverse complement strand
TGCCCATGCCGGAGCCCGAGCCCGAGCTCGCCGCCGCGTCCCCGCTCGCGGACAAGAACAAGCTCGTCACGCTCATCGTGATGGGCGTGGTGGGGCTGAGCTTCCTGGTGCTGATGATCGCCGTGCTCGCGGGCGCCTGAAGTCCCACGCCCGCGCGTCCACGCACGGCCCCACTCCCGCCCCCCGGAAACGACAAGGCCCCCGCCGGAGCGGAGGCCCTGGGACGTCACTGCCCGTCCAGCCGCTACCGGCCGGAGGAGATGCGCGCCACCGGCTGGATGTTCAGGTCCGGGGACAGCTCCTGGTAGCTGAGGATGGAGAACGAGGGGTTGAACTCGTACTCCAGCAGCTTGCGCACGTAGCGGCGGATGTCCATCGCCGTGAGGATGACGGGGCGCTGGGCGCTGGGCGGCAGGTGGCCGCACTCCGAGCGCACCGCGCCGACGATCTCCTGGGCGATCTCCGGCTCCAGCGCCAGGTGGGCGCCCGCGGAGGTGCGCTTGATGGAGCTGCGGATGGCCTCCTCGATGTTGGGGTCGAGCAGGTACACCACCAGCGTGCCGGTGCCGCGCGCGTACTTGTGGGAGATGTAGCGGCGCAGCGAGGCGCGGACGTGCTCGGTGAGCATGACGTTGTCCGCCTCCACCTGCCCGTACTCCGACAGGGCCTGGAGGATGCCGCGCAGGTCGCGGATGGAGATCTCCTCCTCCACGAGGCGCCCGAGGATGTCCGTCAGCTTCAGCACGTTGACGATCTTCGGAACGACCTCCTTGACGATGGCCGGGAACGCCTTCTCCAGCTGCTCCAGCATCGTCTGCGTCTCCTGCACGCCCACGAACTCGCGGGCGTTCTTCCGCAGCACGGCGGCGGTGTGCAGGATGATGTAGCCGGGCACGTCCCAGGTGGTGAGGCCCGCGGACTCGAGCGTCTCGCGGAACTGCTCGGGCACCCACGCGGCCGGCTGGCGCGTCGCGGGGTTGATGGCCTCGAAGCCGGGGATGTTCATCAGCTTGAGGCGGTCCACCGTGTCGTTCACCAGGATGTGGCCCAGGGTGGCCTGGCCGGTGACGACGGGAACCTCGTTGATCTGGATCTGGTAGGCCCCGGGCGGCAGGCCGCCGTTGCCGCGCGCGCGCACGCCGGGGAAGCGCACGCCCAGCTCCACGAAGAGGCCGTCGCGCATGAACGGGATGAGCTCGAAGAGGAACTTGCCACCGTCCTGCCGCGAGTCCACGAAGGGCACCAGCGCGTCGGACACCTCCAGCACGATGGGCGTGACGACGGGGATGAACAGCTCCGAGTCCGGGTTGAGCTGCTCCTTCGGCGGAGGCTCCGCGGACACGGGCGTGCCGAAGCTGGACTCCATCGCGGGGCCGGCCTCCTCGGCGGCCAGCGCCTCGTCGCGCTTGCGCATCATCGTGTAGGCGCCGAAGCCCGCGCCCGCGCCCAGGATGAAGAAGGGCACCTTGGGGAGACCGGGGATGAGGCCCAGGGCGATGAGCATGCCCGCCGCGATGGCGATGGCCTTCGGGAAGGCGGTGAGCTGGCTGCCCACGTCCTTGCCCAGGTGCGCGCCCTCCTCCTCACCGCCCACGCGCGTCACCAGGATACCGGCGCAGGTGGAGATGAGGATGGCGGGGATCATGCCGACGAGGCCGTCACCGATGGTGAGCAGCGTGTACTTCTGCGCGGCGTCGCCGGCGGACATGCCCTTCTGGGTCACGCCGATGATGAGACCGCCCACGATGTTGATGACCGTGATGATGATGGACGCGATGGCGTCGCCCTTCACGAACTTCATCGCGCCGTCCATGGCGCCGAAGAGCTGGCTCTCGCGCTCCAGGTCGCGGCGCTTCTTCTTCATCTGATCCTGATCGATCACGCCGGCGCGCAGGTCCGCGTCGATGGACATCTGCTTGCCGGGCATGGCGTCCAGGGTGAAGCGCGCGGCCACTTCCGCGACGCGCTCCGAGCCCTTGGAGATGACGATGAAGTTCACCACCACCAGGATGAGGAAGAGGATGGCGCCGACGACGAAGTTGCCCTGCACCACGAACTGACCGAACGCCACCACGACCTCACCGGGGTCACCGGTGAGCAGGATGAGTCGCGTGGTGGAGATGGTCAGCGACAGGCGGAACATCGTCGTGATCAGCAGAATCGTCGGGAACGACGACAGGTACAGCGCGCTGGGCACGTAGAGGGAGATGAGGAGCAGTACCACCGAGATGCTGATGTTCAGCGTCAGCAACACGTCCAGGATGAGCGTCGGCAGCGGGACGATCATCATCCCGATGATCGCGACCACGACCACCGCCAGGACGATGTCGGAGTACTTGTTCAGGAAGCTGTTCGGATCGGCGTTGGCCATCGGCGGGGCCATCCTAATCCGTGCACGGCCCCGAGCCCAAGGGGGGGCCATCCCTCACCTGTCCGGCGAGGGAGCCTGCGGTCAGGCTACGAGGGGTCCTCGGGGGCCTCGGATTCCGAAGCCTCATCCGAGCTCTCCAGGGCCGCGGCGGCGAGCATGCGCGCACGACGGCTCAGGGGGTCCTTGTCCTCGGGGTCCAGCGACACGGCATGCTGGAAGTCACGCGCCGCTTCCATCGTCCGGCCCTGGCGCAGGAACGCCTCGCCGCGGTTGACGAAGGGGGTGATGTCGGTGGGGTCCAGCTCGATGGCGCGGTTGAAGCACGCGACAGCCGTGTCCAGGGCCTCCAGCGCCAGGTGGCAGGCACCCAGGGCGGTCTGGAAGTAGGCCTCGCTCGAGTCCATGGCCGCGAGCTTCTCGAAGATGGCCAGCGACTCGCTGAAGTGCCCGTCCTGGAAGAGATTGAAGCCCTCCGTCGCCCGTTCCAGCATCTCCGGGCCAGACAGGGGCTTCTCGTTGTCGCTCGACACCGTGGCCTTGGATTCAGTCGTCATCGGCGCATTCACCGGGGCGGGGGCAGCAGCGGCGGGGAGTCTAGCCCGGGGCCCCCGCCAGTTCCAGACAGGGGCCCGTCCAAGGCATGGGCTGACGGAAGACTACTTCTGCTCGTCAATCCGCTCCTGCACCTTCGCCATGATGTCGTTCATCGACTTGTCGATGATGGACTTGAAGATGTACTCGGCGGAGGAGGACTTGTTCAGCTCCTTCTTGGCCTCGGCCTCGATCTGCTCCGGAGTGGCGTCCGGGTTGGCCGCGACGAACGCGTCGACCTTGGCCTGCGCCGTCTCCACCGCGCGCTTGCCCGAGGTCTCGTTCAGGATGCCCGTGTACTGCTGGGCCAGGTTGTTCACGGCCTCACGGCCGGCGGCCTGAGCATCCGCGGACGAGGTCTTCTTCGCGGCGGCCTGCTGCGCAGGAGCGGCGGCCTGCTGCTTGAGCTGCGCGCTGAAGGCGTTCAGCTCGCGCATCGCCTGGTTCGACGCGGCCGGGTTCGACTGCGTCGGGCCGGTGGTGCGAG
>JAFADT010000029.1 GCA_023424585.1 Pseudomonadota bacterium | reverse complement strand
CATCCGCCCACACCTCCAGCCTGTCCGGGCGGAGGGGCTTCAGGAGCAGTTCGGGGGCTCGCAGCAGGCCTTGTCTCTTTGGCTCCGGGCCACGGGTGACTCGGCTGCCGGATGGGGCGGCCCGGGTGCCCGGACGCGTGCACTGCCTGGGCTGGGACCCGCGCTCCTGTCCACCGGCTGTTGGACGTCTGGGCCGATGCCGCCCGCCATGCGCTGGCGTCCTGGGACACGCTCACCCTCCCCCAGGACCTCAGCGAGGAGTTCCGTCAGCGCTGCGTCACCTGCCGGGGACAGCTCGCGGAGCTCATCGCTCGCGTGCCGCCGGTTCACGGCACGGTCTGAGCCGTCAGCCCCATGGCTCCGTCGCCCCTTCTCCGGAGCTCTGGCGTCGCCACCCGGAACTCCGCGGGCAGCATCCGCAAGATGCGTTCGCGGCGGTAGCGGGCGCCAGCCAGGCGCTGCTCCAGGGCGGCCTTCTCCGCTCGGGCGGTCTTGTCGGGTGCCGCGCCGCGCTGGGCCAGCGCGGCCAACCTCCGCGACACTTCTTCAATCTCGCGGTCGATGAACACGGGTTGGATGTTTCGCTTCTCTCCGGCCCGGCGGCCCTGGGCGTTGTTCTCAATCCACACCGGCAACACCGAAACATCCGCCAGCGACACCGGGGCCCCGGGCTCCGCCCGGGTCACTCCGACTCTCAGGAGCAGCGTGTCCCTCTTGTCTCCATCCTTCCCCAGTTGCCCCTTCACGTGCCGGTAGAAGCGCGCCTGGTTCGCCACCAGGTTGCCCAACGAATACGCGATGAAGCCCCGGCGCCCCGCCTTCGTCGTGTATGCCTCCAACGGCTGCAACACGTGCGGATGATGGCCGATGACCGCGAGGGCCCCCGCCTCCAGGAAGGCCTGGCCCAAGGCCCGGTCCAGGGGATGCGGCGTGTCCTTGTACTCGTTCCCCCAGTGCCCCAGCACGAAGAGCGCGTCACACCTCGCCGCCGCGGCCCGCACCCGCTCCACCGCTTCCTCCGGCGTCAGGCCCCTGCGGGAGGCGTGCTCCGGATAGGGCACCAGCGCCGCGTGCGGTGCGTCCGCTTCCTTCGGGTTGCTGAAGCCATTCAGGCTCCTCGTGAAGGAGAGGAAGCCCAGCTTCATGCCCCTCACCTCCATGAACGCCGGCTCCCAGGCCGCGTCCCGCGTCGCCCCCGTGCCCGCGTGGCGCAGCCCCGCCGCGTCCAGGTGCCTCAGCGTCTCCACCAGGCCTTCCACGTGCTGATCCCTCGCGTGGTTGTTGCCCGTGGACACCACCTTCACGCCCGCGCTCACCAGCGCCTCCACCAGCGCTGGGGGTGCGTTGAAGACCAGCTCCTTCGTGACGGCCTTGTCGTTCGCCGTGACCGGCGTCTCCAGGTTCACCACGCCCACGTCCGCCGTGCGCAACACGTCCGACAGCGGCCCGAAGACGTGGTCCCACCCCTCGTGGTTCTGCGACGGGGCCCCGCCGCTTCCGCCCTTCGCGTGGGCCTTCGCCACCGACCTCACCTCGCCGTGCGGAATCACGTCTCCGCCAAAGACGAGCTCCACGCGCGCGGGCGCGGCCATCCCCCACGCCGGGATGAACAGCAGCAAGGCCCCCCACCCTCGCATCACCCCTGCTCCCGCACTCCGATGAAGACCTCCCGGTTCCAGGGGTCCCTGTGCGTCGTCGCGGGACAGCCGGCCTCCCGCATCCACTCGAGCCAGTCGTCCCTCCGGAACAGCCCGAAGCGGTGGCGCTCCTGCGACATGCTCACCGTGCCGTCCGCTTCCCGCAGCAGATAGGCGAACGCGGTCTCGAACGTCTCATCGTCCGGATCCGGATCCCACGTCCACATGAGGTAGCGCATGCCGCGCCCGTCCGGCGCGTCGTGACCTCCGGACTCGGTGAGGGGCTCGAAGGTCTCCCGCACGCAGTCCGGCAACAACACCACCCGGCCCCCCGGACGGCAGTGCGCCGCCGCCGTGAGGACCGTGGCCCGCGCGTCCTCCCGCGCCACCGCGTACATGATGGCGTCGTGCACCATCACCCGGTCGAACGTGCGCCCCAGCCGCAGCGAGCGCATGTCGCCCACCCGGTGCTCGCACTCCGGATTCACCTTGCGGCTCACCGCCACCATCTCCGGCGAGCGGTCCGTCAGCGTCAGCGTGAAGTGCTTCTTCAGGTGGAAGGCCAGGCTCCCACCGCCCGACCCCAGCTCCAGCAGCGTGCGCGCCGGGCCCTCCTCCGGATGCAGCAGGGGGAGCAGATCCTCCGCCTCTTCCACGTACTCCTCCGGTGGCGAGAACAACGGCCACCAGGAGGCGAGGTCGGTGTAGAGGTGGGGCTCCTCCACGGGAGGCGGAATCACGGTGCGCAACAACGCCATGGGTGGCTTCCTCGGAGACGGGGGACCGTTCTACCGCCCGGAACCCCGTGCGTCCATGCGGCTCACCGGACCTGGATGGCGTCCGCGACCACGTAGGTCCCCGCCGTCACCCAGCGGCTCAGCTGGACCTTGTTCCACCCCGCCGGGAAGCTCCACGTGCCCAGCGTGTTCCAGCGGGCGCCGTTGACCGTCTGGTTCACCTTCACGTTCGCCAGCTGCGTGCCGGACGCGTTCGTGATGATGAAGGGCGCCGCCGTGGAGCGGTCGCTCGCCGCCGTCCACCACGCGTCCACCGTCTTCGTGGCCGCCGCGGAGAGGTAGAACCAGAACGTCGCCGGCTCCGACACCGCCGCGCCCGGGGACACCAGGTAGCTGGTGCCGTAGTAGCCCGCCACGTTCGTGGACGCGGCCCAGCTCGTGCCCGCCAGCTGGATGTAGCCCTTCGCCTGGTCGTTGTTCGCGTTGTTGCTGTCGATGACCAGCCCCGTCGACGAACCGCCGCCGGACGTCCACAGGTACGTGACGTCCACCCAGTCGTTGTTCGACATGCCCAGGTCCGTCCAGAACGTCCCGTCCGCGATGTCGATGCCCGCGGGGTTCGCCGGCCGGCGGCCGAACTGATCCAACCCGCCGTTGAAGTTCTCCTGGTACGCCGCCTGCGCCTCCGGCTTGCCCTGCGGCAGCGCCTTCCACATCTCGCGCACGCTGGAGGGGTTCCAGTAGTCGTCCTTCGTGTTCCACGGGCCCACGTCCCAGACAGACGTCGTCGCGCACTTCGCCGTCTTCGAGTAGCAGACGCGCACCTGGTACTCGGAGCCCCCGTTCGACGCGAGCCCTCGCCGCGAGGGCAGCGCCACGAAGCGGTCGTTGCTCTTGATGACGTGGCCGTTCGCCGTGGTGCCGCCCACCAGGCCCTCACGGGTCGCGTACACGCGGTACGTCAGCGGCGTGAGCGCCTGGAGCGCCTCCTCGGCGCCGCCTTCGCGCCAGCCCTCCAGCGCCACCTCCTGCACCGCCGGGCCCCGGCCGCGCTCGTCCGCGATGAGCGCCAGGCGCACCTGCACCTCCGTGCCCGAGCGGGGCAGGCGCACTGCTTCGTCTCCGGTGGCGGTGCGCCACTCGCTCCAGGCGCCTCCGGGGCTCCGCACGCGCACGTCCACCTCGACGCCCTGCCCCAGGCCCACCGTCGCCTGGACCCTCGGGCGGAAGGTGTCCACGGGCTGCGCGAGGGTGCGCGCGGGGAACTCGAAGAGGCCCGTGAGCCGGCTCAGGCCCTCCGGACGGCGCATCACCGCGTTGGGCTCGTAGAGCAGCCCGTCGCGCGTGCCCACGAGCTCCGACGTGCCCGTTCCCTCCGAGAGGTTCTCCGTCCAGCGCTGCGTGCCGGCCTGCTGCCGGAGCGCTTCCGGCGCGGGCTCGGCCGCCGCCGCTCCTTCCGCGAAGACCGCGCCCAACATCACCGCCATCAGGGTGGACCGCCACGACGCGCGCATGCCTGGACTCCCGGGAAATGGACAAAAACGTTTAGGCCGTTCAACGTTTAAATCCGTTTTTCCTGGTTCTCAAGAGCCAAGGCGTGAAACCGTCGCGGCCCGGTGCGGGGCCTACTTCGTGCCGAAGAGGCGGTCTCCCGCGTCGCCCAGGCCGGGCAGGATGTAGCCGTGCGCGTCCAGCTTCTCGTCGATGGCGGCGGTGAAGACGCGCACGTCGGGGTGGTGCTCGCGCAGGTTCAGCAGGCCCTCCGGGCACGCGAGCAGACACACGAAGCGCAGGGAGCCCGGGCGGCTCCGCTTCACGCGCTGGAGCGCCGCCACCGCGGAGTTGCCCGTCGCGAGCATCGGGTCACAGACGATGACGTCCCGGTCCTCCAGGTTGGAGGGCACGCGGTAGTAGTACTCCACGGCGCCCAGCGACTCCGGGTCCCGGTACAGGCCGATGTGGCCCACGCGCGCGGAGGGCACCAGTTGCAGGAGGCCGTCCAGGATGCCCTGCCCCGCTCTCAGGATGGGCACCAGCACCAGCTTCTTGCCGTCCAGCGCCCAGCCCGTGGTGCGGGCCATGGGCGTCTCGATCTGCTCCTCGCGCAGCTTCAGGTCTCGCAGCGCCTCGTACCCGAGCAGGAGGGAGATCTCCTCCAGCAGCGCCCGGAAGGACGCCGTGCTCGTGTCCGTCCTGCGCATCACCGTCAGCTTGTGCTTCACCAGCGGGTGATCCACCACCGTGCAGTTCGGGAAGTCCATGCGTCGTCCTCCTGGATTGTGTTTCAGAACACCGTGCCGTCACTGCGGATGCGGATGGGCGGCACGCCCCCGGGGCGCAGCTCCGCCGCCACCCGGCGCCCCGCCGTCCACGTGCCGCCCTGGAGCACCTTCGCCAGCGGCAGCTCCTCCGCGCTCATCTCCAGGCGCCCTCGCACCAGCGCGGCCACCCGGTCCAGCAGCGCCACCGTCAGCGCCCGCCACTCCACGATGGGCGGGTCTCCCGGCGCATGGACCTCCCTCGTCAGGCGCGGGTCCTGCGGCACCAGCACGCCCAGGTCCACGAAGAGGCCGCCGTTGCGGTACTCCGGCAGGCCGGTGAGCGCGTCCAGCTCCGTCACCGTCACGCCCGCCTCCGCGAGCGGCTCCACCAGCGAGTACGCCAGCCACTGGGACAGCTTGTGGAAGGGCACCAGCGCGTCCGCGCTCTCCGGCGGCCCGAGCGCCGGGTGCGGCCACACGTCCCCCAGGTTCACGCCGTCCACCGTCGTGCGCCCCGGCCAGATGGGCCCCAGCACCTCCAGCACCGTGCCGAGCACCTCCGCCGCGCGCACGCTGCGGCGGTGCGCGGCCAGCATGTCGAACATCGCCCCCGGCCTGGGCAACACGCGCGACAGGCCCTGCAGCAGGTGCAGCCGGCCCTCCACGCCCAGCAAGGGATTGGACTCGGACACCTGAAGGCCGCGCTCCAGTTGCTCGCGCGTCATCCGGCCCAGCGCCTCCGCGTCCGCGCGCAGCGGCCGGTCCGGATCCGACGAGAAGGCGCCCGCCATGAACATGCGCAGCGACGCCACCGCCAGCCCCTCCGAGCGCACGTATGTCGCGCCCCCGGGCTCCTCGTAGCGCCACGCCGGGCCGCTGCCCGCGTCCAGCAGCACGCTCACCACGCCCAGGTCCACCCTGGACCGCGCGCGCTCCTCCGGCGGCAGCGGGGCCAGCTGCTCCTCCAGCTGCGCGAGCCGGGGCACGCCGCCCGCGTCGAAGTGCCTCCAGCGGCTGTGCACCGGGATGTCCAGCCGGGGGTACGCCTCATGCGTCACCGCCAGCACCCGGTCCACCACCGTGGGCAGCCTCGACGGCTCCACCCGGAAGTACTCCAGCCGGCCCGCGAGCCCCAGGTCCAGCACCTGATGGCAGCGCTCGCGGATGGCCGCCGGGCTGCGCAGCCACGCCACCGTGGGAGACACCTCCTGCACCCGGATCGTCTCAAGCATCGAGGTCCCGTCCCTTCACCTGCGCCAGCGCCCCCGCGTCCGCCACCGGCCCTCGCGTGAAGTAGCCCGCGGCCTTCTTCGCCTCCATCTCCACCTTCGCGTCCGCCGGAATCAGGCCGTCCGGGATGGGGACGCGCTCGAGGATCTCGATGCCCGAGCGCACGATGGCGTCGTGCTTCATGTCGCTCATGGAGATGAAGCGGTGGATGCGCGTGATGCCCAGCCAGTGCAGCACGTCCGGCATCAGCTCCTGGAAGCGCATGTCCTGCACGCCCGCCACGCACTCCGTGCGGTGGAAGTACGTGGCCGCGGAGTCGCCGCCCTCCTGGCGCTTGCGCGCGTTGTAGACCAGGAACTTGGTCACCTCGCCCAGCGCGCGGCCCTCCTTGCGGTGGTAGACGATGAGCCCCACCCCGCCCTGCTGCGCCATCCGCACGCACTCCTCGATGCCGTGCACCAGGTAGGGCCGGCAGGTGCAGATGTCGCTGCCGAAGACGTCCGAGCCGTTGCACTCGTCATGCACGCGCGCCGCCAGCGGCACGTCCCTGTCCGCCAGCGCGGAGATGTTCCCAAACACATACAGCGACAGCCCGCCGATGGGCGGCAGGAAGACATGCAGGTCCGGGCGGGTGATGAGCTCCGGGTACATGCCGCCGGTGTGCTCGAAGAGGCCCCGGCGCAGCGCGCCCTCCGTGAGGCCGAAGCGCTCGGCGATGCCGGGCAGGTACCAGACGGGCTCCACCGCGGCCTTCACCACCTTCACGTCGCCGTTGGACGCGACGAGGTCGCCGTCCACCTTGAGGCGGCCGGCGGTGATGGCCTCGCGCACCTCCGGCATGTTGATGTGGGCCCGGGTGACGGCGATGGTGGGCCGGTAGTCCACGCCCTGCTCGGCGTAGGCGCGGAACACCTGCGACGCCACCGCGCCCCAGGGGTCCAGCGACACGATGCGCCTGGGGTCGCTCCACGCCGGATGCGGCCCCACCTGCGCCGCGGGCGAGGTGTTGGTCAGGTCCGCCTTGTGGTCCTGCGGCAGCCTGCCCGCGGACACCGCCAGCGCGCGGTAGATGGAGTACGCGCCCGAGTGCGTGCCGATGACGTTGCGGTTCGCGGGGTCGGAGAGCGTGGCCACCACCGGGCCGCGGCGCAGCGGCTCGGACTCGCCCCAGCGCAGGGGGACGCCGGGGGCCTGTCCGTCGGGGTGGGAGGTGAGGCGGATGTGATTCACGGGCTTCTTGTCAGCCATGGGTGCACCCTCCTTGAGGGGCGCGCGGGAAATGCAGATGTCTGGGAATGGGGGAAGCCGCGACGTCAGCTCATCCACGAGCCGTCGGTGCGCGCGGACCACTTGCGGGTCACCTTCTTGAGCTGGCTCCAGAAGTCGAGGCTCGACGGTCCAGTGACGTCGCCGTGGCCGAACTTCGAGTCGCCCGTACCGCCGAAGGAGAAGGGCTCGCGCGGCACCGGCACGCCCACGTTCACGCCCACCATGCCGGCCTTCGCGCCCTCCACCACCGTCTGCGCCACCGCGCCGCTGGTGGTGAAGATGGACGCCGCGTTGCCATAGGGCGACGCGTTCTCCACGGCGAGCGCCGCCGACAGCGTGGGCACCCGCACGATGGACAGCACCGGGCCGAACAGCTCGCGCCGCGCGGCCTCCATGTCCGGGCGCACGCCGTCCAGCACCGTGGGGCCCAGCCAGTGGCCGTTCGCGTAGGCCTCGCCCGCGGGCCGCCTGCCGCGCCCGTCCAGCAGCACGCGCGCCCCGTCCGCCTGGGCCTTCGCGATGGCCGTCTCCAGCCGGTCCACCGCGCCCCGGTCGATGAGCGCGCCCATGCCCGGGCCGACCTCCAGGCGGGCCGCGCGACGGACGATGTCGTCCACCAGCGGCTGCACGTCCCCCACCGCGAGCAGCACGCTGGCCGCCATGCAGCGCTGGCCCGCGCAGCCCGTGAACGAGTCCACCACCGCCTGCGGCGTGAGGTCCGGATCCGCGTCCGGCGCGACGATGAGGTGGTTCTTCGCGCCGCCCAGCGCCAGCACGCGCTTGCCGTGGCGGCTGCCCTCCACGTAGACGTGCCGCGCGACGGGGGACGAGCCCACGAAGGCCACGGCCTTCACGTCCGGGTGCTCCAGGAGCGCGTCCACCGCGGCCTTCGCGCCGTGCACCACGGAGAAGACGCCGGGCGGATAGCCCGCCTCCACCATCAGCTCGCCCAGCGCGGTCGCGGTGAGCGGCACCTTCTCCGACGGCTTGAGGATGAAGGCGTTGCCCACCGTGACGGCGATGGGGAACAGCCACAGGGGCACCATCGCGGGGAAGTTGAACGGCGTGATGCCGGCGACGACGCCCAGGGGCTCGCGGCGGTATTCACAGGTGATGCCCCGGCTCACCTCCAGGTGCGCGCCGCTGTCCAGGTTCTGGAGCGACAGCGCGAAGTCACAGACCTCCAGGCCCTTGAGCAGCCCCGCGCGGCCCTCCGCCACCGTCTTGCCGGATTCGCTCGCGGCCAGGTGCGCGAGGCGCTCCAGGTTTGCTTCGAGCAGCGCGCGGAAGCGTTGCAGGAGCTGGGTGCGCTCGCGCAGGGGGGTGACGCGCCAGCCCTGCGCGGCGGCCTTCGCGGCCTCCACGGCCCGGGCGACCCCCGCGGCGGTGGTCAGCGGCACCCGGCCGATGAGCCCGCCGGTGTAGGGACTGCGGACCTCCTGCGAGGGACCCTCCGTCGGAGACAGCCACTCTCCGCCCACGAGGTTGCGACACGGGACGACGCTCTCGGGTAACCGAACAAAGGACACGCGCACCCCCCCGGTGTTGCGTGACAGATGGACGGCAAGGATAGACGCAAAGCCGGAAGCCGGGGCAAGTCGGGGGGCGTCACCGTGTCATTGCTTGATCGGAAGCCATGGCGTCCCCCCTGTGGATGTGTCGCAAACCGGACCGATGCGCGGGTGCGCGAACGTGCGCGCCGCGCTTCGTCAAGCCTGGGAGAGCATCCGCTGGTGCCGCTCCGACATGGCGGTGGTGTCCGTGGTGGCGCGCAGCTCCGCGATGGCGGTGGCGTCCTCTGTGTCCGGGTTGAGGCCCATGGAGATGGCCTCCAGGTAGAGCTCCAGCGACAGCAGGAAGCGCGAGTCGGCGGTGAGCGGGTCGCCCTGCTCGCGCATCAGCTCGCCGTCCTCGCGCACCAGCTTCGCGAGCATGCGCACGCGCGAGGCGGTGCCCAGCAGGCGCGAGGTGGACTCGGCGTCCGCGAGGACGAGCGCGCCGTACTCCATGCCCAGCACGGTGAGGGCGGTGTCGCGGATGAGGTTGCGTGCGTCCCCGTACCGCTTCTCCTTCCGAGCCTTGAGGAGGCTGGCGATGGCGGCGACGAACTGCTCGATGGCGCGCTCGATGAAGTCCTTGCGGAGGGACATGGGCCCTACACGGTAAGCCCGCCCCGGGGCACATGCACCTTTCCCACCGTGCTGGCGTGGCCCCTGTCACATGAGACCCATGGGGTTTCACGTGTTTCAACGGTCCTCACCGAGACCGCGAGGGAGCGGCGGGCCGCACCCCCGGTGTCCTCCCGCGCGGCGGGCCGCCTTCGTCTCCCTTCACGCGGTCGCGTGGCTCCGTGACCTCCAGTACTCGCGACGCGCGGGCACGGAGACGAGCTGCCGCTCCGGATAGCGCAGCGCGGTCAGCTTCCCTCCGAACACGCAGCCCGTGTCCAGGCAGAGGGTGTTGTTCACCCACTCGGCCTCCGTCACGGAGGTGTGGCCGTACACGACCGTGGCCTCACCGCTGTAGTCGCGCGCCCAGTCGGCGCGCACCGGCAGGCCGTAGGCGTCCGCTTCACCCGTGGTCTCGCCGTAGAGGGCGAAGTCGCGCACCTCGGGGGTGTCCCGGCCGTGCATGGACGCCTTCAGGCCCGCGTGCGCCACCACCAGGCGGCCGTCATCCAGGACGTAGTGCGGCGAGCGGGCCTCGATGAAGTCCGCGACGGCAAGCGGGAAGCCGGGCGGCTCCCGCTCCAGTTGCTCCAGCGTCATCGCGAGCCCGCGCGCCACGCGCACGTCCTTGCCCCGCAGCTTCTTGAGCAACTTGATTTCATGGTTGCCCGGCACGCACAGCGCCGTGCCCGCCTCCACCATGCCCATCACCAGCCGCAGCACGTCCACCACGCCCGGCCCCCGGTCCACCAGGTCGCCCAGGAACACCACCTTGCGCCCGCCGGGCGTGCCCACGTCGAAGCCGGGGCTGCCGTCCGCTCTCGGCGCGACCGTGTAGCCCAGCTCCGTCAGCAGGGCCTTCAGCTCATCGAAGCACCCGTGGATGTCTCCGATGAGGTCGAAGGGGCCGTGCTCGTCCTGGCGATGGCTGGGCAGCGGGCGGTGCTCGAACGCCACCGCCTCCACCGTCTCCGGCGTGAGCACGTGCACGTGCCGGATGCCCTCCTTCGCCAGCCCCTTCAGCGCGTTCTGGAGCTGCTGCACCTGGTTGCGCAGCGCGCGGGGACTGGCGTGCGCCCCGGAGCGAGCGCGGTTGCGCTCCAGGCAGAGCGCCTCCGGCGTGTCCATGGCCACCGCGACCAGGGCCACGTGGTGCTCGCGCGCCAGGGTCACGTAATGACGACGCGCTTCGGCGCTGAGCGGGACGCCGTCGATGACGGTGAGCGTGCCGCGCGCGAGCCTTCGCGACACCTCGTCGTGGAGCTTCTTTTCGTTGCCCGTGCCGGGCAGCACGTCCTCCGGGAGGAAGTGCGCGTTCGCCAGCGTGGACTTGCCGGAACCGGATGGACCGAGGAGCAACACGAGCGACTGCTCGGGAATGGGGATCATCATGAGGGGAACACCGGGGATGGGGTCGGCGTGCCGACCGGCGCCCCTTCCGGGGCAGGGCGCACGCCACGACGCCTGCGCGCGATCCCCTCCGGTGCCCGGGTCACGCAAGCCTTCGCGGACCCTCCGGCGTCAGACGGGATGCGCTCTCCACGGTTGAAGACGCCCCCGCCTGACGGGCGTCACTTCAGGGGCAGCAGGTACGCCTCCAGGAACACCTCCGGACGATGGTCCATGTCACCCTCGGGTGCCCGCTGGTAGCCCCGGCGCTGGTACATGCGCGCGACTCCCACCGCGCCCTGGCGCACGTGGAGGGAGATGGCGTCCACGCCCCAGCGCTTCGCCAGGACCTCCGACTCCGCCAGCAGCGGCTGGGCCAGCCCCTGACCGTGGTAGCGCACCGACGTGGCCAGCGCGCGCAGGTCCGCCGTGCGGGGAAGCCACGCCTCGGAGCCGGGCGCGCCGGGCGGGTACAGGGCCACCGTGCCCGCGACCTCGCCGTCCACTTCCGCCACGAGGAGGGTGCACACCTTCCGCCGGGAGGCGACGTCGCGCAGGAACGCCTTGCGCTCGTCGGAGTAGACGACCTCCGGCAGCTTCTTCGCGTACTGCGTGACGTAGGCCTCCACCAACAGCTCGCCAATCGCCTGGTCGTCCTCGGGCCGCGCCTCGCGGATGACGGCGCGCTTCACCACGTCCGTGCTCATGCGTCGCCCTCTAGCATGGCGTCGCGGACCTGCGCGGGGCTTCCGGGCAGGCAGCCAGGCTTGTACCTCCCCGGTCCGACACGGGCCCAGGCTGGCCGCCAGGGCCGGGGGGCCGGGCCGCGGTTCTCCCAAACCTGTCCTACTGTCGGACAGGTTCGTGCGGTTCGCCTCCGGCAGCGGGGCGGCAGGGTCCGGGCCGCGGTTCTCCAAGACCTGTCCGACAGTAGGACAGGTTTTCGCGGTCTGCCTCCGGCAGGGGGCCCGCCGGCATGGCGCGTCGCGGCAGGCGTGCACGCCTCGCGTGCCTTCCCCGCGACTACCGCCTCCGGGCGGGCACGGTCACGCGAGCGTGACGACGACGCATGCCGCCGAGCGCCCAGGCCGCGAACAACAGGCCCCCCGCGATCGCCGCCGTGCCGCCTCCGCCCGTGCTGCATCCGCCCGACTGGGCGTCGGAGACCGCGTCTGGCGTCACATCGGACGGCCTCTGCGATGGACCTCCCGAGGCTTCGTCCGGCGTGGGCGCCGTGCCCCCGTCCGTCGGCGTCTCCGGCGGCTGCGTGCTCCCGTCCGTCGGCGTCCCCGGCGGCTGCGTGCTCCCGTCCGTCGGCGTCCCCGGCGGCTGGGTGCCCGCGTCCGGCGGCTGCGTGCCTTCATCCGGCTTCTGGCCCGCGGTCAGCTCCTCGTAGCGCTGGATGAGCTTCAGCCTCGCCGCATCGAAGGCGGCGCCGTCGTCCGAGACCCGCGACGCGGCCGGAATCAGGTCCCGGGCCACCTTGCGCGCGAAGGCCGGGTCTCCCGCGTCACCCACCGCCTTGAGCCACTCGTAGTCCTGCATGCCCTGGCGGAGGAGCTTGAGCCGCATCGACGCCACCGGCACGTCCGTCTTGCCCCCAATCGCCTGGGGCGTGCCCGGGTAGAAGAGCGTCCCGTCCCCGTTGCCGTTGTAGCGGTACTGGTCCGCCCACGCCGTGGAGAGCATGCCCACCGTCTGGTAGTACAGCTCGCCCGTCGCGCCTTCGAGGTACGTCACCCACTCCATGGCGCGCGCCTTCGCCGCCGACCGGTCCAGCATGTACGACGGCCAGCCCGCGCCCGGCTTGTTCTCCGGCGCGTTGGTCCCATACGCACAGCCGTGGCTCATGCAGCTCTGATACATCCACAACGCGGTTCCCGGACGCTTCAGGAAGGCCGTGTACGTCTCGCGCTGGTCACCCCGGAAGTTCGCGTCCGTGCCGTCCAGGTGGTTCACCAGCGGCACCACCACGTCCACCCGGTCTCCCAGGTCGTTGGCCTTCAGCTCACGCGAGTTCGTCGTCAGCATCGTGCGCAGGCCGGGCGCCGCCTGGCGCACCAGGTCCCCGTTCGCCTGCACCTGCGCGAAGGTCGTGCCGTAGGGCGGCTCATCCCCCAGTTGCACGTAGGCCCGGTCCAGCCAGCCCTTGTCCTTCATGTGCGCCGTGAAGTCCTTCAGGTTCGCCGCGTCGAGCGGCCCCACGTACTCCAGGCTCGTCATCCTCGCGCCCGGCAGCCGCGTGGGCGCGGTGCCTTCCATGTACGGTCCCCACGTCGCGTCGAAGCCGCGCCACTCCGGCGGCCACGGCTTGCGCGGGAAGAGGCTGGACAGCGTGAAGCGGTGCTCCAGGGCCATCCGCTGGTAGCGCTCCAGCAGCGGTTGCAGCTCCTCCGCCGTGCAGTCCTCGCGCCCCATGTGCGCGCGGCACACGTGCGGCGGCCAGAGCAGGAACGCAGAGGGCAGCGAGGACGTGCTCGGCAGCGCCGCGTCCACCACCGTCAGCCTCGCGGTCACCTGCCGCTGGAAGCCCCCGTCCGCCTCCACCGTCACCGTGCCCGTGTAGTCGCCTGCGGGCGCGCCCTGGGGCACGTGCACGTCCACCCAGAGGGCTCGCGACTCGCCCGCGGGCACGTCGAAGGGGAAGGCGTTTCGCGTCTCACCGGCAAGCTCGTCCCTGTCCGGCACCAGGCCGTCCGGCCACGCGCCCACCGGCTCTCCCGCCACCGACGCCTGCTTCGTGGTGAGCAGCGCCTCGCGGTACAGCGTCACGTCCGGCCCCGTCAGCGTCGCGGGGCCCTCCAGCGCGGGCAGCTTCGCTCGCACGCCCTTCAGCCCCGTGTCGCCGCCGTGCAGCGCCACCTGGAAGGAGACGAACTCGTTGCGCGCGGCGGTGAGCCGCACCTCGGTGGCGCTCCGGGCGGCGCTCCCCGGCCGCACCTTCACCATCATCCCCTCGCCCCATACCGCGGGCCCGGCCGCGAAGGCCGGCAGGGCCAGGGTCAGCGACAGCAGGGCGGCATGGAACGGTCGGGTCGAGGCCATGGAGAGAGCAACGCGCCCCGGCCCGGCCCGGCTTCCCGCGGCGGGTGGCTCCTGTCAGCCGGACGGGCAAGCAGACAGGTCCTCCCGGGCCCGGGA
>JAFADT010000805.1 GCA_023424585.1 Pseudomonadota bacterium | reverse complement strand
GACGAACTCAGCCCCCAGCTCCAGGGACACGTCCGTCACCGGGTCCCGGAGCGTCGCCACGCGGCCGCCCACGCGGTCGCGCGCCTCCAGCACGATGACCCGCAGGCCCTGGTCCAGCAAGCGCTCGGCCGCGGCGAGCCCCGCGACGCCAGCCCCCAGGATGACGACATCCGCCTTGTGGTCCATGCCGCTCCTGCTCCGCCGCGCGGACGGGGCCCCATCACGGAAGACGACGCCCGCGACCCCACGGATGAGCGGGGCCGCGGCCAGGTCCCCTCCCACGCGGGAGAGGAACGGGGAGGGGAGAGACGGCGCTAGTAGGTCTTCGGCGAGCTGCTGGAGCCCGTGCTGGAACCCGTGTCCGGGTTCATCGTGGAGTCCTGCTCGCCGCCCAGGTTCTTGTTGGAGTCATCCATGCCCGAGCCGCCGGTCCCCTCGTTGATGGACTTGTCCGGCGACATCACGTCGGTGCCCGAGCCGCCCGTGCCCGTGCTCGGCGAGATGCTGGTCGCCATGTTCCGCTCGTCCTTCACCTGGAAGCTGGCGCGGATCTCCTGGCCCTCCTTCAGGCTCTTGGCGTTCTTCAGGCTCGGGTCGGTGAACTGCGTCTTGCTGTCGATGTCCAGCGGCACCACCGCGCCGTTGTCGCTGCTGATGTAGACCTTCTTGCTCTCGCTCTTGACGACCCGGCCTGTCAGCTCGTTCGAGCCCATCGTGCTCGAGGACGAGCCCGAGCCGCCCGTGGCATCCGTGCTGCCCATGCTGCCGCCGGAGGAGCCCTGCGTGCTGCCAGATGATGTCGACGGCTGCTGCGAGCCCTGCGTCGTGCTGTCCTGCGCGAAGGCCACGCCCGAACCCAGCAGCGCCACGGACGCGAAAACCCCAATGAGCTTCTTCATGGAACTCTCCCGGATGATGTGAGTGGGACGAGCGGCCCCCTCGGAGGCCGCTCGTTGGGAAAAAGCTAGGGGTGGTGGTGGCAGGGGACAGGTCGGAGGGGGGAGACCGCGTGCGTGCCCGTTCCCTCTCCGGCCCGTGGGACGTGGCCCGGACACGACAACCGGCGCTCCGGCCGTCGGGTGGGGTGCTTGAAGCCTTTGCGGGATTCACCTAGCGTACTGGGCAAAATGCGGAGCCTGGCCGCATGGCCTGCGCTCCGCCAGGAGACCGTGACCTCGATGCCCCCGTCCGCCAGGCCCTCCGCGCCGCAAGCCCAGCCCCAGGAACTGCCTGTCCCGTCCTACCCCGCCGTCGAGGCCTTCATCGAGAAGGCCTCCGCCAGCGACATCCAGGCGCTCTTCGCGCCCGTCAAGGAGGGGCTCGCTGGCCTCAAGGGACCCCGCGCGGAGATCGGCAAGAAGGCCCAGGCTGCGATCGCGCGGTCCGAGGAGCTGCTCGGCATGCTCGTGGATGTCCGCGAGAGGCTCGTCGAGGAGTCGAAGCAGTCCAAGGGCCGGAAATGACTGGCTTTTCCGGAGCCTGGTCGATTTCTTGTCACCAGCAGGCAACCGGCGGCCGACTCTCCCGATAATCCATTGAAAGAGCCACGGGATGATCCCCGGCTCCCCTTTTGAATCAACGCTGGCACCAGCGCGGAGGCTGAAATGAGCGTCAAGATCGACAGCGGCATGATGGGTCCGAACCTGCGCATGAACACCCAGATGACCACGGCTCGGCAGACGCCGAACACGAGCTTTGGCGCGCGCGTGCAGAACGGCCTGAACAGCACCGTCGGCGCGGTGGGCGCTGGCGTGGGCGCGGTGGCGGGCTTCGTCCCCGGCGCGGGCATCGTCTCCGCGGCCGTCTCCTCCGCCCAGACCTTCTCCGGCGCCTCCGGCTCCGGCATGCAGGGTGGCCCGTACGTGGGCGTGATGAGCACCGGCGCCGGCGCGGTGCCGACCACCAACCTGCCTGGCGTCGGCACGGGCACGTCCACGGGCAGCTCCACCGCGCTGGGCACCAGCGTCGGCGGCGTCAGCTCCGGTGGTCAGGTGTCGGACCAGCTGACCAACAACAGCAGCCTCAAGACGATGATGGACGACAACGTCAAGCTGCTGAACCTCCAGTCGGCCATGCAGCACGAGTCGCAGCTCTTCACGGCTGTTTCCAACGTGATGAAGTCGCGGCACGATACGACCAAGAACTCCATCGGCAACATCCGCTAGTCTTCACGGACAGCGGAATCTGACCGGTGCAAGGAAGGCGGCCCGCGACGGCCGCCTTCCGTGCTTCCGGCGACAGGAAAGGAAGCGCGACGTCCATGGCGGAGACCCCTTCGGAGATTGCCAACAGCCTCGTGCCCCTGGCGCGCCAGCCGGCCATGGTCCTGCTGGAGTCCGGCTACCTGTGGCTGGACATGGGTCACTTCGACAAGGCCAAGGAGGTCTTCGTCGGCGCCGCCGCGCTCATGCCCAAGAGCGAGGTTCCCCAGATTGCGCTGGGCGCCGTGGAGTTCGCGCAGGGCAAGCACGACAAGGCCCTCGCGGCCTACCGGGTCGCCCAGCGGCTCGCGCCCCTGTCGTCGCTGCCCCGGGCACACGCAGGCGAGGCCCTGTTGTTCATGGGCAAGGTGCCGGAGGCCCTCAAGGAGCTGAAGGCCGCCATCGACCTGGAGCCGGACAGCGACGGCGCGAAGCTGGCCCAGGCGCTCATCCAGGCGAAGGAAGCGGGGGCCCTGCCGCCGCCGAAGAAGTAGTCGCTGAGAAGAAGGAGGTACGTCGATGGCTGTCGGTGGAGTCGGACGTGGGGGTGGGAAGGGCCGCGCGGGCGGTGTCAAGGGGGCGTCCGGTCCGTCGGGGGCCTCCGGCGCGTCCTTTGGCGGCAAGGTGGACCGCACGGAATCGCTCGTCGGGCCTTCGGGTCTGGTAGGCTCCAGCAACGTTCAGGGCCCCCAGGCCACGGATCCGATCGCGGCGCAGGCGCTCGCCATCGCCAAGCGGCTGAAGAACGGGGGCTTCAAGAGCAAGGAGGAGGCGACGAAGGCGCTCGTCTCGGAGGTGCTCCAGGAGAAGTTGAACATGAAGTCCGCTGCCCTCACGGGCCGCATCGCCGGGGCGCTGCAGGATGATCCCCGGCTGAACCAGGTTCTCGAGCGGCTGTGGTCCAAGGCCGAGTGAGCGCGCCGCTTGCCTCTGGGTGAAGACAGGAAGGTCATCCTGGAGAAGTACGGCCCGTACGTGCGGTCGCTCGCGGCCACCGTGCGCAAGCAGTTCAATGCCCAATTGGAGCTGGATGAGCTGCTGGCCTACGGGCAGATCGGCCTCCTCGAAGCCGCCGAGCGCTTCGACCCCAAGGTTGGCGCCAACTTCCTTACCTTTGCCCACTACCGCATCAAGGGCGCCATCTTCGATGGCCTGAGAAAGATGGGCGTCCTGCGGGGCTCGGACGCCCGCACCGCCTACCAGGGCGAGCGCGCGACGGCGTATCTGGGAAATCTGGCGGACCGCGAGCAGGGCGCAAGCAACCGCGGGTCGTCATTCGACGATGATATTGGTGACATCTCGGATGC
>JAFADT010000964.1 GCA_023424585.1 Pseudomonadota bacterium | reverse complement strand
GCCGCCGACAGCGCGGCGAGCGGCGGGGTGTCACCGCCGTCCGCCACCTGCACGAAGGACTGGCTCGCGCCAATCAGCTTGCGCGCCTTGAGCGTCACCAGCTCCAGGATGGCCGGCACGCTGCCGGCGGCGTTGAGCGCCAGGCTCGCGCGCGACAGGCCGCGGAGCTGCTCGGTGCGGCGCAGCTCGCCCGCCATCAGCCGGGCCCGCTCCGCGTCGGCGCGCTTGCGCGCGGTGATGTCCTGCACGGTGCCCACGAAGCGCACCGGCTTGCCGTCCTGGAAGTGCGTGCGGCCCGTGGCGCGCACCCAGCGCTCCACGCCGTCCTTCAGCCCCACGATGCGGTAGGCCACGTCGTAGTCGCCCCTGCCGCCGGGGTCCCAGCTGAGCGCCACCGCGCGCTGCACGGCGTCCCGGTCCTCCGGGTGCACGCCCGCGAGGAACAGGTCGTAGGACGGCTCCGCGTCGGGCGGCAGGCCGAAGAGCGCCTTGCAGCGCGCGTCCCACTTGAGCCCGCGGGTCACCACGTCCATGTCGAAGGTGCCCAACTGGGTGGCCGTCAGCGCCAGGCGCAGGCGCTGCTCGCTGTCCGCCAGCGCGGCCTGCTGCCGCCGCAGGTCCTGCGTGAGCGCCTCCGTGTGCCGGCGCGCGCGCACGAACTCCGTCACGTCGGCGGCCAGGGTGATGACGCCGGACGCGGTGCCGTCCAGCTCCACCATGGGGTGGTAGATGACGTTGAAGAAGACGGAGTCCAGCTGGCCGTCGCGCTCCAGCCGCACCTCGAACTCCGGCCGCACGAAGGGCTGCTTCGTGCGCACCACCCCGCGCAGCACCTCCAGCACCTCCGGCTGCGCGGCCAGCTCCGGGAACGCCTCCAGCAACGCCTGGCCCGGCGTCACCCGCCGTCCCACCAGCAGCTCGTAGTAGGGGTTCGCCAGCTCGAAGACGAAGTCCGGCCCGCGCGTGATGGAGATGCCCACCGGGGCCTGCATGAAGAACGCGTGCAGCCGCTCGCGGTGAACGGCCTCCAGGGCGTCGCGCTCGCGCACGCGCAGCGCCTCCTCGCGCCGCTGCACGGCCTCGTGCGCCAGGTGCAGCTCCACGAACATCGACACCTTCGCCAGCAGGATCTCGGGCCGCAGCGGCTTGCGCAGGTAGTCCACCGCGCCGTGCGCGTACGCCGCCAGCCACTCCTTCTCATCACCGTCGCCCGCGGTCATCAGCAGCACGGGCGTGCGCCGGTTGCGCTCGCGCTCACGCAGGAGGCCCAGCACCTCCACGCCCGTCATGTCGCCCAGGTTCATGTCCATCAGGACGGCGGCGAAGTCCTCGTCCAGCACGCGCCGCAGGGCCTCGCGTCCGGAGGCCGCTCGCACCAACCGCTGCCCCAGCGGCGCGAGGATGCCCTCCAACGCCAGGATGTGCCCGGGCGTGTCGTCGACGATGAGGATGCTGGCCCTGGGGGAGGACGTGGGCCGGGACACGGCGGCGGAGGACATGGTGGAGGCTCGGGGGAACAGGCTCCTTTTCCCTTTAGGCTGTCAGGCACGTCGGGGGAGGACGGGCCCGGCTTCGGTGCGTCCCTGTTGATTGCAGGACAACACTCCGCGGCGCAACCTGCCTCCTCCCCCACCATGATTCCAGCAGAACCCTGGAAGCCCTCTCATCGCCCGCCTCTTCGCCCGCCCGGGGACACGCCAGGAGAGCGCCCGTGAGGCCGCACTCCCAGGGTGCTCCATGTCCCCTCAGGGTGACGGCAGGCGGCGCAGGGACGACATGGGGAAGGGCGCCCAGAAGGGCGTTGTCAGGTCCTCTCCCTCCAGCGGGAACCAGGGCCCGTCCTTTCCCTCCAGGACGTGGAAGTCCTGCGCGGGGGTGAAGCCCTGGCCCACCAGCGCCACCCGCTCGCCCTTCGCGTTGGTGGCCACGTCCAGCACGAGCACCGTGTGGCCGGGGCTGCCCCCCAGGACGAAGAAGTCCCCGGGGCGCAGCTGCTCCCGCGTGGGACGGGCGCCCTCCGCCTGGATGGACAGGGTGCCCGCGTAGGTGAAGAGCAGGTCCAGGTAGTTCCGGAAGGCCGCCCGCGAGCTGTCCGCCGCCGCGCTGCCCGGCACCCACGTCACCTTCGAGCCCGAGACGCGCGCCCGCTCCCCGGCCGCGTACCGGGGCCAGGACGCCAGGTGGCCGCTGGTGAAGCGGTACGCGATGCGCTCCGGGTGGCCGGACGCCCAGCGCCACTCGGCGTGCAGGCGCAGGATGGAGTCCGCGCACTGCTGGAGGTTCGCGGTGCCCACGTCCAGCTCCGCCACCGCCGCGAGCCGGGCGTCGGAGGCCGCCAGCACCGGCCGGCCCTGGAAGTCGAGCACGGGGGTGCCCTCGGGGCGCAGGGGCAGTCCGCGCAGCCAGGCGCCGAAGGAGCCCGCCTCCAGGGGCACGCGCGTGTAGCCCTCGGGAGGGACGAAGGTCTCCTCCAGCGAGCGCACCCGGGCGGAGGCGCTGAGCCACGGGTAGCGCGTCCGCTCCTCCGCCGAGGGGGCGCGAGGCGCGACCTTCACCCGGCCGGCCGCTTCGCAGCTCGCCAGGGGCAGCGCGACGGCGGACAGGGTGGCCAGGGCCAGCAGGGCACGGATGGGTCCCAACGCGTTCACGGGGCGGACTCCAGGGGCAGGCAGGCCGGGCAAGCGTCCCGGACAGGACCTGGGACACCACACGAGGGTCCCAGGGTCCATGGCCGGGCGCGGCTCCGCGAGGGCGCCGAGGAGTTCTTCGCCGGACGCTCGCCATGACGGGCAGGTGCGCGCCAGGGGCCGAGCACTACCTTTTGAAGGCCATGCACCGTCGGGCAAGCCTCGTGCTGCTCAATACGCTGTCCCTCTCGCGACTGCCGCTCGCAGCGGCGTTCATCGCGGTGTCGGACCTGCGCATGCGGGCCTTCCTGGTGGTGCTGGCGGCGGCGACGGACTTCCTGGACGGCTGGATTGCCCGGCACCGGGGGCTGGCCACGCGGCTGGGGGCGCTCATCGACCCGGTGGCGGATCGCGCCTTCATGGTGACGGCCTTCATCGTGTGTCTGCTGGACGGCCTCATCGACCCGGTGGAGCTGACGCTGCTGCTCCTGCGCGACCTCGGCACGGCCATCGGCTTCATCGTCGCGAGGCTGCGGCCGGACATGCGCGCCGTCGAGCTCAAGGCTCGGATGCTGGGCAAGGTCGTCACCGCGTTGCAGCTCGCGGTGTTGCTGTGCGTGCTGCTCTACCCGCCGCTGGTGAGGCCGCTCGTCGCGCTCGTCGCGCTGCTGTCGCTGGCGTCGGTGGTGGACTACTCGCGGGCGGTGTGGCGCCAGCGCCAGCGTCGGGGGCTGCCGCCGTCCCGGCCCGACCCGCCGCGGGTTCCCCAGGGGCCCACGGGCGCGCCCATGGGCTCCGTGCGGGAGTGACGCGCCCCCTCACGCGGACACGGCGCGCGAGTCGAGCGCCAGGGCCAGCCGGGCGCGTTCGCGCTCCATGGCGGCGCGCTCGCCGTCGGACAGCGCGTCTCAGACCTCGTCCATCGCGTCGAGCAGCGCGTCCGCCTCGGGCGAGTCCCCTCCTGGCGCGCGGGCGCGAACGAGGGCGAGCTTGTGCAACAGGGTTCGGTATCGGTCGTAGACCGTCATCGTGGAAACCTCCGCCGGGGAGACGCGGACGGAGCCATGCGGCTGACGTCACCGGCGCCGGGTCTCGGCGTCGCGGCGAGCCTCGGCGCCGGTCAGCACGGCGATCTCCCGCGTGTGGCTGCGGCCCACCAGGTTGACGGTGGCGCGCACGCGCTCCCCCTCCTTGAGCTGCGTCGCGCGGATGTTCTCCCCCTCGCGGATGATGCGTGTCTGGGTGCTGATCTCCAGGGGCAGGCGCGTGCCCTCGTTGTCGATGACAACCTCCTTGGGAGAGACCGACTCCACCGTGCCCCGGTAGATGGCATCCACCACCGCGACGCCTTGCGGAGCGCCAGGGGAGGGAGGCGGGGCCGCGGGAGCCCCCGCGCCCGTGCCTCCGGTGCCCGCGTTCGCATCCGGGTTGGGAGGCGTCGTGCGCCCCTCCGGGTTGGGCTCCGCGCGGGGGCTGTTCGGCTCCGAGGTGGGGCGCTCCCCTGGGTTCGCATCCTGTGGAGAGGGGACCTGCGCGGGCGCCGCGCTGGACGTGCCCTGCGCGGGCGCCGTGCCGGACGTGCCCTGCGCGGGCGCCGTGCCGGACGTGCCCTGC
>JAFADT010000948.1 GCA_023424585.1 Pseudomonadota bacterium | reverse complement strand
CGAGAGGAGTTCGCCGCCTCCGTTCGCGCGGACATCGAGGCTGCGCAGGAGTCCAACCTGGCCGTCTGGCAGGACGCCCAGCGGTTCGCCGACGCCGCGCGGAGCGCAATCAAGGAGGCGCGGGCCGCGCTCATCGATGGCTTCCTCTCGCGCCTGGGCGAGCTCAGCGGACTCATTGACGCGGCGAAGCTGGGGAGCCAGGCGGGTGGCTGGTGGGGCGCCATCATCGCCGTCATCGGCGAGCTGGTCATGGGCTCCGACCAGATGGCCGAGGCCATCGACGTCCTCAACGGAGTCATCGGGTCGCTGAAGGACCTCTTCGGCGCGGCGGCCTCCGGCCTCGACACCATCGGCGGGGCCATCGGCTACCTCGCCAACGTCCTCACCGAAGTGCTGCAACCGACGATGGAAGCGATGGGGCAAGCCATGGAAGCCATCGCGCCCATCATCGTCCTGGTGGGAGTCGTCCTCCGGATGCTCGCGCCGGCCATCCAGGCCATCGGGCAGGCGTCCGCGTGGCTCCTGGAGAACGTCCTCAAGGGGCTCTTCCAGGTGCTGCGCTACGTGGGCATCGGCATCCTGTACGTCATCAAGGGCCTGGCGTCCGCGTGGAACGGCATCATCTCCGCCATCCAGTGGGTGTTCCGGCAGTTGGGGAGCATCTCCATCTTCGGCGCTCACCCCCTCGGCTTCCTCAAAGGGTGGGCCAATTCGATGGAGTCCGCGAAGGTGGACACGGAGTCGCTCGCCCGCAGCATCCAGGAGCTGGAGGGACTGACGTGGGACGCGGCCATGGCCAAGGCCCGGGAGACGGCCGAGGTGTTGAAAAACCGGGACGCGCTGGAGGACGTGAACGAAGCGCTCTCCAACGTGCCCAGCCTCTGGAAGGTGGCTCTCCGCCGCTTCGACGTGCAGGACGAGCAGGACGGCCCCAACACCGCGCCGGGGACACAGCCCGCGCCCAGCAGCCCCAGCACGCCCTCCGTGCCCACGGCGCCCGAGCCTGACGAGCTGCCCACGTCGCTGCCTGGTGCCGGCGGCATCATCGGCGGCTGGATGGAGCGCCTCCTGGACATCCTCCCAGTCCAGGGGGGAGGCACCACCGGCAACGTCTCCGCCGCGGCGGCGCCTCCCGTCCAGTACAACATCACCGGCTACGACATCACCGACGCCATGGCCCAGGCCCGGCAGGACTACGAGGAGCGGCAGCGCCGCGCGAGCATCCGCCTCTTCGGCACGTCCGCCGCCGTCGGCCCCCGGTACGCGTAGCGCCGGGCCCGCCCCTTCTCCCGGGGCATGACCTATCTCACCCTCAGCGGCATCGAGGTGCGGTGCGCGAGCTCCAGGGGGCTCATGCAGAAGCCCACGCTGCTGGGCCCGCGCGTGCGGACCTTCCGTGGCTTCGCGCAGAGCGGCACCTGGGCGCGCGTCTTCACCTGGTCGGCAGGGACGCCGCCCCTGCCGATGGCGGAAGCCCAGGCCCTGCGCCGGCTCCTCGACGGTGACGGCCACAGCTGGGACTTCGCGTCCGCCCCCACCAACGCCTTCGTCTCCAGCAAGGGGCTGGTCGCCAGCCTCAACGGTGAACCGCAGGCGGGCACGAGCATCCCGGGCCGCTGGGGGCAGGGCGCCATGCGCCTCACCGTGGGCGAGGAGGCGGAGTGGTCGGTAGGTGCGCGCCTGGACAGCACCGTGGGCTTCTGGCTTCGCACCGACTGGGTGGGCCCCGACTGGACGCACGTCGTGGCGCGCTTCAAGCCCGACGTCCTGTACGTCAACGGCAGCGAGTTTGGCGTCGTCGCTGACACGGACGGCGAGCTGGGGCTGCAAGTCCTCGTCTCCGAGGGCACGCTGCTGGTGCGCGCCACCGGCGCCACCGTCACGGTGAGCGACCTCGTCTACCTGCCCTACACGGTGCCGGCCGCGTGGGTGCCGCAGTGGGCCTCTGCGACGGCGCCCTTCGGCCCGCTGCCGTACCACACCGCCGACGGCAGCGGCCTGCCCGGGGCCTGCCGCGTGCTGGGCCAGGCCCTCGATGCGCAGGCCGTGGAGTACGACGACGGCGGCGCGCGCGTGCAGGGCCAGTCCCTCGACTTCGAGCTGTGGCAGCTACCGGAGGACACCTGACATGCGCACCCTCTCTCCCGCTGAAGTGGCCGTCCTCACCTGCCCCGCCGGCGCCGCCACGCACCTGCGCGTCCTCGTCCAGCGCGGCGCCACGTGGGTGGACCTCTCCACCCTCCTGCCCGGGGACTACCTGCTGGGCGTGAGCTGGTCGGACAGCATCGAGGCGCCCGTCTCCGACGCCACCGTCACCGTCGCGCGCAATGGCCCGGGCGGACAGCGCCTCAGCCTCTCGCCCCTGGTGGTGACCAGCCTCCTCAACACGGTGGACGGCACCTTCCAGCCGCTGCTGCGCGAGGGCGCGTACTTCCGGGTGGAGGTGGCCACGGTGCCGCTGGACACGCGCCGCGTGGACGTCCAGGAGGGCGCCTGGCGCGAGGCGTGGCGCGGCCGCATCGACGAGGTGGACGCCGGCGGGGACGAGCTGCGCGTCACCGGGCGCGACCTGGGCGGGCTCCTCCAGGACACCTGGGCCGAGGTGGAGCGCCAGTACGGCAGCACCGCGGGCACGCCCGTGCAGTCCGTCATCCAGTCGCTGCTGGACGACAACGGCCTGGCCGCCTTCGGCCTCTACACGCCGGTGGACCCTTCGTCCGTGCGCGGGCCCTACGTGCAGCAGCGCGAGCCCCTCATGGACGCGGTGCGCGCGCTCGCCGAGCAGATTGGCTGGGACGTGCGCATGCGCTGGCGCGAGGACGCGGGCGCCTTCGCGTTGACGCTCTGGTCTCCGGACCGCCTGACGGACACGCCCGTCGCCACCTTCGGCCCGGACAACGTGCTGGAGCTCGGCGAGTTGCAGCGCAGCCTGGAGCACATCCGCAACGTGGTGGAGGTGGTGTACTCGGACAAGGCGGAGCTGGACGTCACCGGCGCGAAGAAGCGCAAGACGGTGACGTCCACCAACCCCGCCTCCGTGGCGCTATACGGCCGCCGGTGGATGCAGGTGGCGGAGGGGGCCTCCTCCCTCATCGACACCCAGGCGGAGGCCCAGCGGCTCGCGGACGCGGCCATCGCGGACCTCTCCGAGTCGGCCCTCAGCCTGTCGCTGACGCTGCCGGGCATCCACTGGTACCTCCAGACGGCGGACCTCGTGCA
>JAFADT010000919.1 GCA_023424585.1 Pseudomonadota bacterium | reverse complement strand
GAGGCTCACGCTGTTCATCAGCGTGGACGCCATGGGCAGCGACCTGCTGCTCCGAAGCCGTCCCCGCCTCACGGGGGGGCTGGGGAGGCTGCTCTCCACGGGCGCCTACTACCCCTACGCCCGGTATGCCTACGCGGAGGCCCGGACGGCCCCGGGCCACGCGACGCTGGCCACGGGCGCGAACCCCTGGCGCCACGGCATCGTGGACAACGACATCTACGACCGCGCGGCCGGACAGGCGGTGCAGGTCTACACGGACCCGACGCATCCGGTGTTGAACGCGGAGACGCCTCCGGGGTCGGACACCAGTCCGGTGAACCTGATGGCGGAGACGCTGGCGGACCGGCTGCGCGTGGCGACGCAGGGCCGGGGCAAGGTGGTGGCGCTGTCGTACAAGTCGCGCGCGGCCATCCCGCTGGCTGGGAGGCAGGGGCAGGCCTGGTGGTTCGACGAGGGGACGGGGCGGATGGTGACGAGCACCTGGTACGCGAAGGAGGAGCCCGCGTGGATCAAGGCGTTCAACGCGCGCAAGCTGGCGGACGCGGGGTTCAGCAAGACGTGGGAGCTGTTGCGTCCGCGCGCCGAGTACGTGGGCGACGACGACCGCCCCATGGAGCCGGAGGCCTACGGCATGGGTCGCGTGTTCCCGCATGCGCTGAAGGGCGGGCTCCAGGCCCCCGGGCCGGCGTCGTACCGGGCGTTCACGGTGTCGGGATACTCGCATGACCTGCTGGTGCAGGCGGCGAAGGCGGCGCTGGAGGGCGAGGGCCTGGGCAAGGACGACGTGCCGGACATCCTCGCGGTGAGCTTCAGCGGGACGGACGCGGCGTTCCACGCGTTCGGGCCATACTCGTGGGAGATGCAGGACACGATGCTGCGGCTGGACCAGGCGATGGGAGCGCTCATCGCCGCCGCCGAGCGCGCGGCGGGGGGCAAGGCGAACCTGGTCATCGCGCTGTCGGCGGACCATGGCGGCGCGGAGATTCCGGAGGCGTGGGCGCAGGCGGGCGTGCCCGCGGCGCGGCTCAACCCGGTGGAGGCGGCGAAGGGCCTGGCGCAGGAGCTGAAGGCGAGGTTCGGCGTGGACGTGACCGTGAAGCTGCTGGAGCTGGACGTGTACCTGGGCGGAAAGGCGCTGGAGTCCGGCCAGGTGGACGCGGTGGCGGTGCGGCGCGCGGCGGCGGCGTGGCTGGCGAAGCAGCCCTACACGGAGTGGGCGGTGGCGAAGGACGACCTGGACACGGCGTCCAACGCGGGAGGACTGATGGCGGCGATGCGCCGTGGCTACTACCCGGTGCGCAGCGGTGACGTGGTGTTCATGGCGAAGCCGTTCCAGGTCGTCAGCGACTACCCGCGCGGCACGAACCACGGCACGCCGTACTCGTATGACACGCAGGTGCCGGTGGTGTTCGCCGGCAAGGGCGTGAAGCCGGGGCTGTACCTGGAGGAGATCGACCCCGTGGACGTGGCCCCCACGCTGTCCGCGCTGTTGGAGATGGGGATGCCCGCGTCGGCGGAGGGCAAGCCGCGCGCGGAGGCGCTCACCGGGGCGCGGTGAGCCCTCTTCACGGATGAAAGCAGAGGGCAGGTCGAGTCGGCCTCCACCGACCCGCCCTGCCCTTCGAGCGACACGGACTGAAAGCCGTGCCTCAGCCCTGCGCGGCTCGGGGCTTGCGCGCGGCCTTCTTCGTCGTCTGGATCTCCAGCGACAGGTCCATGGCCCGCGCCGAGTGCGTCAGCGCGCCCATCGACACGAAGTCCACGCCCAGCTTCGCCAGCCGCGGCAGGCGGTCCAGCGTGACGCCGCCCGACACCTCGATGGGGACTCGGTTCGCCGTCAGCTTCACGGCCTCGCGGATCTGCGCGTCGTCCATGTTGTCCAACATGATGACGTCCGCGCCCGCCGCGAGCGCCTCCTCCAGTTGCTTGAAATTGGTGACCTCCACCTCGATCTTCACCAGCCGGGGACCGTTCAGCTTCGCGCGGCGCACCGCTTCAGTGATGTCGCCACCCACCGCCGCGATGTGGTTGTCCTTGATGAGGATGCCGTCGAAGAGGCCGAAGCGGTGGTTGGACGCGCCGCCCATGCGCACCGCGTGCTTCGCCAGGCCACGCATGCCCGGCGGCGTCTTGCGCGTGTCCAGCACCCGCAGCTTCGATCCGCGCACGGCCGTCATCGCCTGCTGGGCCAGCGTCGCGATGCCCGCGGCGCGCTGCACCAGGTTGAGCGCTGTGCGCTCCGCGGCCAGCAGCGAGCGCAGCTTGCCATGGACCTTCGCGGCGACGACCTTCGGCTTGATCTCCTCGCCATCGCTCTTGAGGACCTGCACGTCCACCTCCGCGTCCACCATGTGGAAGACGCGGACGAAGGCGTCCAGGCCGGCGATGATCATCTGCTCCTTCGCGACCAGCTCACCGCTGCCCTCCGCATCGGCGGGGACCACCGCCAGCGAGGTGACATCCCCCGCCGCGCCCAGGTCCTCGTCGAGGGACAACGCGATGAGCCGATCGAGATAATCCTGCTGCACCTTCCGCCTCCTACCGGCGCGCCTTGCGAGCCGGCTTGCCCCGAGTGGACTTCTTCGCCGCAGCCTTCTTCGCGGAAGCCTTCTTCCCCGCCAACTTCTTCGCGGAGGCCTTCTTCGCAGGGGCCTTCTTACCCGCGGCCTTCTTCGTCGCCGCCTTCTTCGCGGAGGCCTTCTTCGCAGGTGGCTTCTTGCCCGCAGCCTTCTTCGCGGCGGTCTTCTTGCCTGCGGCCTTCTTCGTCGCCGGCTTCTTGCCCGCGGCCTTCTTCGCGGCGGTCTTCTTGCCCGCAGCCTTCTTCGCCGCAGCCTTCTTCGCGGGGGCCTTCACCGACTCCGCCGCGCCCTCGGGCGCCTCGCGGGCGTCGCCACCCTCCTTGGCCCGGTCGAACTCGCGCATCGCGTCGTCCACGAGCCCCATGCTCATGTACGCGACGCCCAGGTCGTGGTGGTCCGCCGCGGACAGCCCTTCCTTGGTGCCCTCGCGCAGCTTGTTGAGGGCCTCCTCCACCACCGGATCCGCCGCCTGGGGCGCCTGCGAGGCCTCTTCCGCCTCGATCTCACCCTTCAGCTCCTGGCCCAGGTTCACCTCTTCGTCCTTCGGCGCCCGCGGCTCGGTGGACACCTTCACCTGCGCGCTCCCGGGCGCGGGGGCTTCGGACGCTTCAAGAGCTTCAGGGGCTTCGGACTCGGTGCTGCCCGGCAACGGCGACGGCGTCTCGGACATGGGGGGCTCCGGGGCGATGCGCTGGAGGTGATCCTGCAGCTTGACCGTGCGCTCCTGGAGCTCCGCCACCCGGGCCTTGTCCTTCTCCACCACGTCGGGCGGAGCGCGGGCCACGAAGTTCGGGTTGTCCAGCTTGCGCTGCAAACCGGCGAGCTCCTGCTCGGCGCGGGCGATCTCCTTCTTCAGGCGGTCGCGCTCCGCGTCCAGGTCCACCAGGCCCGCCAGGGGCACGTAGATCTCCAGGTTGCCGCTCACGAACGCCGCCGCCTGCGGAGGCTTGGCGCCCGGGGGGCCCACCACCACCTCGGACAGCCCCGCGAGCGGCATCAGGTACGCGCGCCAGCGCTCCAACAGCTCGCGCGTCGTCGCGTCCGGGCTCTGCACCACCGCCTTCACCTTCGCGGACGGCGGCAGGTTGCTCTCGCCGCGCAGCGTGCGCACGCCCTCGATGGCCGCGATGACCGGCGCCATCTCCGCCTCCGCGGACGCGTCCACCCGCGCCGACTCCGGCTCCGGGTACGCCGCGATGCAGATGCTCTCCGTGGGCCGGGACATCGGCAGCTTCTGCCAGATCTCCTCGGTGATGAACGGCATGAACGGGTGCATCAGCCGCAGGATGCGGTCCAGGCACGTCACCAGCACCGCGCGCGTGGTGTCCTTGGCCTCCGCGTCGTCGCCGTACAGCGAGCCCTTGGCCAGCTCGATGTACCAGTCGCAGAACTCCGCCCACAGGAACTGGTACAGCGTGGACGCCGCCTCCGCGAAGCCGAACGCCTCCAGCGAGGCGCGCGTCTCCGTCGTGGCCTTCTGCAGCCGCGAGAGGATCCACCGGTCCGCCAGCGTCAGCGCGCGGCCCTCCAGCGGCGTCGTGTCCAGGCTGAAGTCGCCCATGTTCATCAGGGCGAAGCGGCTGGCGTTCCACAGCTTGTTGCAGAACGCCTTGTAGCCACCCAGCCTGTCCATGGACAGCTTGATGTCCCGGCCCTGCTGCGTGAGCGACGCGAGCGTGAAGCGCAGCGCGTCCGCGCCGAACGCGGGCATGCCCTGCGGGAAGCGGTTGCGCAACGACGGCTGGAGCGACTCCGCCTTCGCGCCGAGGATGACGTCCAGGGGATCGATCACGTTCCCCTTCGTCTTGGACATCTTCTCGCCCTTCTCGTCGCGCACCATCGCGTGCAGGTACACGGTGCGGAAGGGCACGTCGTTCATGAAGTGCAGGCCCATCATCATCATCCGGGCGACCCAGAAGAAGATGATGTCGTGGCCCGTCTCCATCACGGACGTCGGGTAGAAGGTCTGGAGGTCCGCCGTCTGCTTCGGCCAGCCCAGCGTGGAGAACGGCCACAGCGCGGACGAGAACCAGGTGTCCAGCACGTCCGGGTCCTGCGTCAGCTCCTTGCCGCCGCACTTCGGGCAGGACTCCGGCGCCGTGCGCGACACGATGACGTCCGCCGTGTCCTTCGAGCGCTCCTCCGCCGGCGTGCACGCCGTGCAGTACCACGCGGGGATCTGGTGGCCCCACCACAGCTGGCGGCTCACGCACCAGTCGTGGAT
>JAFADT010000915.1 GCA_023424585.1 Pseudomonadota bacterium | reverse complement strand
CGCTACAGGCCCCAGGACGGCGGCGGCCGCCGCGGGAGCGCCTTCCCGAGGAAAGCCCCGAAATCTTGGAGCATGGCGTGACAGGTGCATGGCGTCCGGCCCGGAACGCGCGTCCGGTGCTTCCCCCTGCCGGACCTCCACGTCTCCGCTCGTCGTGAGTGAAGCAGACAGTGTCCCCCACACAGTCGAGGTCCCACATATGCACCTGAAGATGACGAGTCGCCTCCTGGCGGCCGCGTTCCTGAGCCTGGTGGCTGGTTGCCAGGGTGAGCCGACGCAGTCGCCAGAAGATTCCCAGTCCGCGACGCTCTCCGCCAAGGCGGACTGCGTGCAGCGGTTCGACGGCATCACCACCTGCGCCAAGGGCAATGCGTCCCTGGCCGCCTCCGACAAGGGCGTGCAGGTCCTCGGGCTGAAGGACGTCAAGACGGACGGCGTCTCCAGCACGTTCAACGACGCCATCACCTGGTCCCAGGAGGCGCAGATCCGCGTGGGCAGCCAGAAGGGCAGCATCGCCCTGGCCGCCCGCGACGGCGATCAGGTCGTCAGCACGCTGCGCATCACCTCCAGCGCCGACCGCCAGGTGAACGTGACGCCGGGCTTCACCGGCTCGCCCGCGGGCTCCTACCTGGTGAACGTGTACCGGGACGGCCGCCTCGTGAACACCGTGCACCAGCCCCAGGCCATGGTCATCACGTTCTACGACTGGTGGTCCTTCGTGAACTGGTGGAACATGCACTGGCACTTCTTCTCCTACCGCTCCATCTACGCCACGGACTCCGTCTCCAATGGCGCCTGCGGCTGGCGCCTGAGCTCGCCGGGCTCGACGTTCACGCTCCGGACGGCGGACGGCAAGGAGGTCGTCGGCGACACGGCCGAGTTCATCGAGGAGATTGGCGACGGCCACTACCCGTACCGCCACTTCTCCGGCATCGACGTGAACGCCAGCGCCACGGACTTCCTCGTCACCAACGAGTCCTTCGGCCAGGAGAAGTAGGTGGGTCCTCCACCGGGCGGGGGCCTTCCCCGCGCTCCGCCCGGTGGTCTGTTTGTCCTTGCGTCCTTCCGCCGAGGAGTCGTGACGATGCGCGTGCCCTGGTCCCTCGCTGGCATCTCCGCCGGAGCGCTGCTCATTGGCGCCGCGTGGGCCACCGTGGTCCGCCACCCCGAACCCCTGGTGCTGGGCGCGCTGCCCCCCATCGACCTGCCCCAGGTCGAGCAGTCCGGCGGCGCCACCACCGTGGCGGACACCGGCCGCAACGCGTTCGGGCGCTCGCCCATGAACATGCCGCGCTCGCGCTGGCCGGACTTCTACGCGGGCAAGGGCGTCTTCGACCGCGACTGGAGCGACGCGCGCCTGCGCGCCCCCGCGGCCGGCCCCTTCTTCAGCGCCACCGGCTGCATGACCTGCCACGTGAAGGACGGCCGGGGCCAGCCGCCCTCGAGCCCCACGGAGGCGCCCGTCTCGCTGGCGTTCCAGCTGAGCGCGCCCGGCGGCTCGGGGCCCCACCCGCTGTACGGCATGCAGCTGGACCTGCACGCCGTGGAGGGCCAGGTCCCCGAGGGCCAGGTCCGCGTCGAGTTCGAGGAGACGCGCGGCACCTTCGCCACCGGCGAGCCGTACTCGCTGGTGCGCCCGTGCTACCAGCTCCAGGGGCTGGTGCACGGCCCCCTGGGCGACGGCGCCACGTTCTCCGCGCGCGTGTCCCCCGTGAACTTCGGCCTGGGCCTGCTGGAGGCGCTGCCGGAGGCGGACCTCCTGGCCCGCGCCGACCCCGAGGACCGCGACCACGATGGCATCTCCGGCCGGGCCAACCAGGTGCTCGACGTGGAGACGGGCCAGCCGCGCCTGGGCCGCTTCGGGTGGAAGGCCAACCAGCCCACGCTGCGCCAGCAGGTGGCGCATGCGCTGGTCGCGGACATGGGCGTCACGACGACGCTCTACCCCCAGGAGCAGGGCCGGGACGCCCCGGGCGAGCCGGAGGTGTCCCAGGACGACATGGACCTGCTGATGATCTACATGCGCCTGCTCGCCGTGCCCAAGCGGCGCGACTGGGAGGCGCCGGAGGTCCAGCGCGGCCACGCGGTGTTCCGGGCCATCGGCTGCGCGGCGTGCCACGTGGACACGCCCCAGGAGACGGGCGTCGTGGAGGGCTTCGACGAGCTGTCCCGGCAGGTCATCTACCCCTACACGGACCTGCTGCTGCACGACCTGGGCGAGGGCCTGGCGGACGGGCGCCCGGACGGGCTGGCCACGGGCAGCGAGTGGCGCACGCCGCCCCTCTGGGGCATCGGGCTGGTGGAGTCCGTCAACCGGCACACCCGCTTCCTGCATGACGGCCGGGCCCGCTCCCTGGAGGAGGCCGTCCTCTGGCACGGCGGGGAGGCGGCCCCGGCGCAGGGGCGCTACGTGCGGCTGCCCCGGGAGGACCGGGCCGCGCTGCTCGCCTTCCTGAAGTCACTCTGACGCACGGAGGGGCGGCCCTCCCGTCGGGGGGCGGCCGGGAGGGCCGTCGCCTGGCGGCGGCTTCGACCGCCGCGGGGCACGGAACGGTGGACGGCCCGGGCCCGTGGGCTACCCTGTGGGCCCCCTTCATGCAGCCCCACGCCTCCAACCCCGATGATGCCCCCGACGTCCCGCTCGCGGTCGACCTGGACGGGACGCTGGTGCGCACGGACACGCTGCACGAGAACCTGCTCGTGCTGCTCAAGCACGCGCCGTGGTTGCTGCTGCTCCTGCCGCTGTGGGGGCTGAAGGGCAAGGCCTTCTTCAAGGCGGAGGTGGCCCGGCGCGCGCGGCTGGACGTCGCCTCGCTGCCGTACAACGCGGAGGTGGTGGCCTTCCTGCGCGAGGAGCACGCCCGGGGGCGGCGGCTCGTCCTGGCCACGGCCGCGGACCGGAGCATCGCGGACGCGGTGGCCTCCCACCTGGGCCTCTTCCACACGGTGGTGGCCAGCGAGGGCGGGGTGAACCTGTCCGGCGCGCGGAAGCTCGCGCGGCTGCGCGAGGTGCTGGGCACCTTCGACTACGCGGGCAACGACGCGGTGGACCTGCCCCTGTGGCGCGAGTGCCGGCGGGTCATCGTGGTGCATGCCTCGGCGGGCGTGCTGCGCCAGGCGCAGGGCCTGGGCCGCCCGGTGCACCGCGTCTTCGAGTCGCCGCCCGGCGGGGCGCGCCCGTGGGTGAAGGCGCTGCGGGTGCACCAGTGGGCGAAGAACGCGCTCGTCTTCGTGCCCGTGCTGGCGGCGCACAAGGCCACCCAGGGGGACATGGCCCCGCGCGCGGTGCTGGCGTTCCTCGCCTTCAGCCTCTGCGCGTCCAGCGTGTACGTCATCAACGACCTGCTGGACCTGGCGTCGGACCGGCGGCACCCGTCCAAGGCGCGGCGGCCCTTCGCGTCCGGGGCCCTGC
>JAFADT010000909.1 GCA_023424585.1 Pseudomonadota bacterium | reverse complement strand
TGGCGCGCTGGGCGGCCCGGCCCCTCACGGAGCTGAGTGAAGCCCTGTCGCGCATCGAGCCCGGCGGTCCCCTCCCCGCGCCCCTCCACACCCCGGCCCGCTACGGCGAGGTGAACGCCGTGCGCGGCGCGCTGGTGGACCTGCTCACGCGCCTCCATGAAGCGCTGGACCAGTCGCGCCGCTTCGCCGCCAACGCCGCTCACGAGCTCCGCACGCCCCTGACCACGCTGCGGGCGGAGCTGGAGCTCCAGTCGGAGACGCCGCAGCCCCCGGACACCGCGCGGGCGCTGGAGCGGATGCTCCGGACGGTGACGTCGCTGGGCGTGCTGGTGGAGCGCCTGCTGGTGCTGGCGGACGGCACGCGGGGCGGGCTCGAGCTCTCCGAGCCGGTGAGCCTGTCGGACCTCGTGGAGGACGTCGTGCTCGCCCTGCCCGAGGAGGAGCGGCACCGCGTCGAGGTCGACGCAGGCACCCGGGGCGTCATCCCGGGGGACGGCCAGCTCTTGCGGCAGCTCGTCGACAACGTGGTGGAGAACGCGCTCAAGTTCTCCAACGGCGGGCGCGTCCGCGTGTCCCTCCAGCAGGTCGGGGACGCCACGCTCGTCGACGTGCGCGACGAGGGGCCGGGCATCGCACCCGAGGACTCGATGCGCGTCTTCGAACCCTTCTACCGCGCGCCGAGCGCCCGCGCCGGGAAGCAGGGCCATGGCATCGGCCTGTCCCTCGTGGCGCTCGTCGCCCGGGCCCACCGGGCCCACGCGGAGTTCATCCCCTCGCCGCGGGGGGCCCACCTGCGGTTGTCATTCCCCCGTGCCACCGGGCCGGGCTGCTAGGAATCCCATCGTGTCCATCCTCATCGTCGAAGACGAGCTGCGGGTCCGCGCCTTCATCTCCCGAGGCCTCACGGAAGAGGGCTTCCGCGTGCGCGAAAGCGTGGACGGGGCTCAGGCCCAGGAGCTGATGCGTCACGAGCGCTTCGCGCTCATCATCCTGGACTGGATGCTGCCGGGCATGTCCGGGTTGGAGCTGCTCCGGGCGCTGCGCGCGAAGCAGGACATGACGCCCATCCTCATGCTCACCGCGAAGGACGCGGTCGCGGACCGCATCAGCGCGCTCAATGCCGGGGCGGACGACTACCTCATCAAGCCCTTCGCGTTCGAAGAGATGCTGGCGCGCATCCGTGCCGTCCTCCGCCGCGTCGACAACCGCGCCACGCCGCTGCTGACCCACGCGGACCTGACCATGGACCCCACCACCCGGAAGGTGGTCCGGGCCGGCGTGGTGATTCCGCTGACCGCCCGGGAGTACGCGCTGCTTCAGTTCATGCTGGAGCACGCGGGAGAGGTCCTCTCCCGGACCCGCATCGTGCAGGCCGTGTGGGAGCACGACTTCGAGACCTTCTCCAACGTCGTGGAGGTCTACATCCGCTATCTCCGGGCCAAGGTGGATACGCCGTTCCCCACCAAGCTCATCCACACCGTGAGGGGCGTGGGCTACGTGCTCCGGAGCCGCGCGTGAGGCGCCCGCGCTCGCTCCGCGCACAGCTGACCTTCTTCTTCGCCGGTTCCGTCCTGGGAACCACCCTGCTCTACGGCGTGCTCGTGACGGCGGTGCTGGCCACCAGCGAGTACTTCCAGCACGAGGAGAACCCCAGCCTGTGGCTGCACGAGGGCCTCTTCGACGAGGCCCTCCAGGCCCTGGGCGCCATCGTCTTCAGCATGCCCCTCGCGGTGGTGGGGTCCATCGTGATGGGCGGCGCGCTGGCCCGCAGGGCGCTGGCGCCGCTGCGCGATGCCCGGGACCGGGTCCGCGCCGCGCGGGCGTCGGAGCTGGACTTGAGCCTCCCCGACCGGGGGACCGGGGACGAGTGGGACACGCTGGCGGCGACCCTGAACGAACTGCTCTCGGACGCCCGCGCGTCGCTCGCGCGCATCCGCTCCTTCACCTCCGACGCGGCGCACGAGCTGCGCACGCCGCTCACCATCATCATGGGTGAGACGGAGGTCAGCCTGCGCCGGGCTCGGACGCCGGAGGAGTACCGCCGCACGCTGGCCATCGTGCTCGACGAGGCCCGCCAGCTCAGCCTGCTGGTGGACGCGCTGCTCCAACTGGCGCGCGCGGACGCCGGCACCCAGGTCATCACCCTGGAGCCCGTGGACCTGCATGCCCTGGCGCGGCAGTCCCTCCAGCGCACCGAGCAGCTCCTCGCGGCGCAGTCCCGGAGCCTGCTCCTGGAGCTGACGGGCGCCCCCACGCAGGTTCGGGGCAATCCGGTCCTGTTGACCCACGTGCTGGAGAACCTGCTCTCCAACGCATGCCGCTACGCCCGCGAGCGCATCCGCGTGGCGCTGGACGCGACCGGCGCCGACGTCCACGTCACCGTGGGGGATGACGGCAAGGGGGTGGACGCCGCCTTCGAGGCCCGGCTCTTCCAGCGCTTCGCCCGGGCGGACCCGTCGCGCCAGGGAGAGGGCACCGGCCTGGGGCTCGCGGTGTCGCGGACCATCGCCGAGGCGCATGGCGGCACGCTCGACTACGCGCGGGTGGACGGAGAGAGCCGCTTCACCTTGCGTCTCCCGAAGGCGGAGGCTCCTGCCGCGCCACCACCTCCGGCCGGGCATGCCAGCGAGGACACGACCACAGCCTGAAGGTCGTCACCGTCCGGTCGCCGCGGTGCACCGTCACGGACGGCAGCTCGCGCACCGCAGCGCAATGCGCCCGCAGCCGCGCCGGTACGTCTCGCAGCGGCTGACGCTGGTCCGCGACGATGAGCGCGTCCGCGCCGGGACGCACGCGGTCCAGCCAGAAGCCATACGCCAGTCCGTCGCCTCCCAGCGCGGAGTCAGACTGGGTCTCCGGGTGGTCGGGCAGGTACCAGGCCAGCTCGCTCGCCGTCTTGTAACCCCACCCCACCACCATCGGCGCGGGCACACCGGCCGCCTCGCGGTGACGTTGCACGGCATTGGCCAGCTCACGCCAGCCGCTCACCAGGTTGTCGCGCTCGCGGAAGGGAATCCACGGGCAGAGCGGCATCAGGTACATGCCGAGCATCAGCGCCGCGCCCACGCCCACGCTCAGCGACGCGTAGGCGCGCATGGCGCGGTGCTCGCGCAGGGCCCACGCGCCCGCCGCGGCGGCCACCATCACGCCCAGGTACGCGGGGGCCACCCAGTTCATCTTCACCCAGTGCAGGGGGCTCACCAGGGTGAACAGGGCGAGTCCCGGCACGCTGGCGAAGGCCAGCACCCGCGCGCGGTCCTCCCCGCGCCAGGCCTGGCGCACGAGGACGCCCGCCGTCAGCAGCAGCGCCACGTAGAGCAGCGGGCCCACCGCCACCGCCTGGAGTCCCAGGTAGCGGCCCACGAGGTACGCATGGAAGCCATCCACCGTGTGGGCACGGCCGGTGGTCTGGAAGGCGAAGGACGCCCAGGCATGCGCGTGGTTCCAGAGCAGCACCGGCGAGAAGACTGCGAGCATGAGGAGACACGCGGCATAGGGATGCGGGGTGCGCAGGGCCTCGCGGCCCCGCCGCGTCACCAGCGCCGTCCCCAGCACCTGGAGCGGCAGCAGCGCGGCGGTGTACTTCGACAGCAGGCCGCAGCCGCAAAGCAGGCCCAGCAGATACCAGCGCCAGCCCAGGCGCCCGGGGCCGAGCCCATCCGGAAGCACCAGCTCGCAGAGCACGCGCAGCGCGGCCGCCCAGAACAGCACGAGCGGGACGTCCGGCGTCATCACCACCGCCCCCAGGCCGAAGAGCACCGTGGCATTCGCGGCGACCGCCGTCAGCACACCGACGGCGGGTGAGTACAACCGCTTGCCAATGGAATACAGGACGCCCCCGAGCGCGGCCGAGGACAGGATGGCGGGCAGCCGCAAGGCGAGCTGCGACTCCCCCAGGAGCCGGACGGACAAAGCCATCCACCAGGCACACATCGGCGGATGATCCAGATAGGACAGCTCCAGATGGCGCGTGTACTGCCAGTAGTAGGCCTCCTGCGGCGCCAGCTCCACCTGCTCTGCGTAGAGCAGCCGCACGAGCACGAGCAGCAGGGTCGCTCCCAGCCCCCATGGCCACCCACGGCGCTGGGCGGCGACTCCCGACGTGCTTGGCATCTGGCATCCCTTCACCTCAATGACACCCAGGCATCCCTTTTCCGGGGCGTGAGGCTTTTCGAGTCATGCCTGACGCGGGAGGGTTGTGTCCGCGAGCCAACCCTCCTCTGAGAGACTTTTCATCACCGGCTCATCTCCGCCACACCTCTGTCTTGGCTTCACACGTGCGGTGGTCAGCGAATGAGAACACCCTCATCCCCTCTTCATGCAGCTCTCATCTGTGTTCATCAAGATGGCATCCATGCATGAGATGGAGCTCAAGAGCGTCGTGGATGACCTGCCGCTGCGCCGAGGGCACGTCGAGGGCGCGGGCGGAAGGCTGCGCTTCGAGGGGACGATGGTGGACCGGTACTACACGCGCAAGACAGGGTCGGACAGCGGCGCCGGACGGCTGCGGATCCGCACCTACCAGGCGCCGGCGGGCGGCTGGTCGGAGGTGACCTGGAAGGGCCGCGCCCGCCTGGAGCATGGCTACAAGGTGCGGGAGGAGCTGAACACCCGGGTGGAGGATGAAGCCACGCTGCGACGGATCCTCGATCGCCTGGGCTTCGAGGAGAGCGATTGCATCACGCGGGAGATCACCTGGTACGTGTTCGGCGAGGCCACCCTTCGCTTCGAGCAGTTTCCCCGCATGGACCTGCTCGTCGAGGTGGAGGGCGCCCCCGAGGCCATCGAGCGCGCCATCCAGGCTACGGGGATTCCCCGCGAGCAGTTCACCGCCGAGCCGCTGAAGGAATTCATCCTCCGCTTCGAGGCGCGGACCGGCGCGAAGGCCCTCCTGGAGGGCCCCCGCTCCGCCTGAGCGGGGACACGGTGGGCGCGGAGCGGTCCCCCAGGCTTCCTCTTCGAGAGGGAACGGAGGAACATTCGTCCGCGTCCCACCCTGACGCCGAGCAGGGTCGCTGCCTCGCTCGAGGCGGAGACGAAGAAGGAGCCAACACCGATGTCGCCGCGCCATCTCATGCCGTGGTTGTTGCTGGTGGCTTTCGTTACCGCCTGCGCCTCGTCCTCGCCGCCAGAGCAGCGAAGGCGGCCACCCCCGAGGGTCCTCTTCGAGTCGCCCCTCGCGTTGCTGCTGGAGCACCATGAGGAGCTACAGCTGACCACCGACCAGCTGATCAAGATCGGTCAGCAGGACGAGGCCCTGACCGCGGCCAACAAGCCCCTGCGTGAGCAGCTCCGGGAGGTCTGGCATCCCGAACCGCCCCCGGGAGGCGGCCCCCCGCCGGGAGCCGGAATGCCCGGCCGGAACGCCCCGGTGGGCCTGGGCGGGCGGCCTCCGTACAGGTCCCCCGACCGCCCCTCGCCCCCGCCCTTGAGCGAGGAGGACAAGAAGCGGCAGCAGGCCCTGCTCCAGGCGATGGAGGACAACGAGGCGGCGGCATACCGCGAGGTCGAAGCGAGCCTGGATGCGTCGCAGAAGGTGAAGGCGCGAGCGCTGATCGAGAAGCAGCGCGAGGAGCGGGCTCACGCACGTGAGTCGATGCAAAGCTCGCCCTGACAGTGGCTCCTCCCGGGCATCACGGGAAGAGGGCGGCCCCACCCCATGAAGTCAACGGAGCCATGACGGCTCGCTCCCCGGTCCATGGCGGTCACCGTCATGATCAACGCGCCAGCCATGACCGCGCTCGGCGCCGGCAGGATGGCCACGACCGTCGGCGCCCAGGCACCGAATCTTTCCGAGCCCCCATGACCTCCCGCCCGTTGACCTTCGTCCTCCTCGCGCTGTCCGTCTCACTCAGCGCCTCCGCCCAGGCTCCCGCGTCCCCGCTGGGGCCCATCTCTCCCACGACCGGGATGGTGCTTCGCGACGACGTGGTGCGCGCGCTCATCCAGGAGAGCTCCGGGGACCGCATCCAGGACGGCGTGCAGCGGCTGTCCCTCCTCGCGCGCGACAACCTTGATGGCTACACGGAGGCGGCCACCTGGGTGAAGGCCGCCGCCGAGGCCGCGGGGCTCCAGGACGTCCAGTTGGAGGCGATGAAGGACGGCCCCCAGTGGCGAGCCACGCGCGGCGAGCTGTGGGTGGCCGGGCCCCACCGGTACCGGGTGACGTCCTACGCCGACCAGCCCATGTCCCTGGCGGTCGGGAGCGGCAGCTTCGAGGGCACGGACCTGGAGCTGGTCGACGTGGACACGGGCACCGAGGACGCGGAGTACGCAGGCAAGGACCTGAAGGGCAAGGTCGTGCTCACGCGGGGCCCACCCTCGACCGCGCTGCGCAACGCCGTGCTGAAGCTCGGCGCCGTGGGCGTGGTGTCGTCCTATTCGACGCCCTCCTGGAACCTCCCCAACCGCATGGACGGCGACTTCCCGGATCAGGTGGGTTGGGTCTTCCTCCCGCGCAGCCTGATGTCCCAGGGCGCGCGGATCCCCTTCGTGTTCATGGTGTCGGACCGTCAGGCGCGCGAGCTGCGCGCCCACTTGCGGCAAGGTCCGCTGAAGGTGGACGTGAGCATCGCCACGCAAGCGCCCACGGGTCATCTCAGCATCGTCAGTGGCGTCATCCCCGGGACGCGTCCGGGAGAGGAGGTCGTCCTCACCGCCCACCTGGACCACTACAAGCCCGGGGCTGACGACAACGCTTCCGGCTCCGCCACGCTGCTGGAGCTGGTGCGCACATACACCACGCTCATCCGCCGGGGCGTGCTGCCGCCGCCGGTGCGCACCCTGCGCGTGCTGTGGCTGCCGGAGTTCGAAGGCACCCGCGAGTGGTTCTCCCGCCACGGCGCGGAGCCGGTGCGGCGGGTGGCGCAGTTCAACTTCGACATGCTCGGCGCCAGCATGACCCGCGTCCACTCCCGCTTCCAGGTCTCGTACACGCCGGACTGGAACGGCAGCTTCGTGAACGCCGTGTCCGAGTCCACGGTGGCCTTCATGAACCGCTTCAACAGCGTAGCCTACCCGCCGAGGCGGGACTTCCGCATCGGCTCGGTCACCGGCTCGCGGGACCCGATGGACGCGCACATGGACTGCTACAGCCGGGGTTCGGATCACCAGCTCTTCAACGACTACGGCATCCCCGGCGTCGCCTTCTCCACGTGGCCCGATGACGGCTACCACACCAGCGGCGACCGGCCAGAGAACGTGGACCCCACCCAGCTGCACCGCGCCGCCTTCGCGGGCCTGGCCACCGTCACCGTCGCCGCGTGGGTGGAAGGTCCGGGCGCCGCGGAGCTGTCGCGCCTGGTGGCGGTGCACGGCGCGAAGCGCGTGGCGGAGGACGAGTTCCGGGCCCGCCTCGACCTGGCCGCGACGCCCGACGCGGAGCTGCCTGCCTTCGCCCGCCTGGCGCGCGCCACGGTGCGCGCCGGCTACCAGCGTGAGCGCGACGCCCTGCGCTCGTGTCTGGCATTGGGCGCGCCCGCGGAGCCGGTGAAGGTGCTGATCAAGGCCCTGGAGGGCGCCGAGTCCCTGGCTCTGGCGCGCCTGGAGGCGGACGGCAAGGCGCGCAAGGTGTCCCTGAAGGAGCCCGCCCCTGGCGAAGCCGAGCGCCGGGCGCGGGCCTTCGTTCCGCGTCGCGTGAAGGGCCAGGAGCTCGCGTCGTTCGACGACCTGGAGCGCGGCGCGGCCCCCGAAGCCAGGGCCCGCGTCGAGGCGGTGAAGAACGCCATGAGCACCGCGGCCACGGCCCTGCGGGAGCGGGGCGAGGGCGAGCTGCGCTTCTACCAACTGGCGGACGCGCTCGCGAGCTACGCCGACGGCAAGCGCTCCGTCGCGGACATCCGCGACGCGGCCTACGCCGAGTATGGCCATGTCTTCTCCGTGGACGCCCTGCTGGAGCTGTTCGGGTTGCTGGAGCAGGGCGGCGTCATGACGCGAGGACGCTAGGGATTGGAGCGCGCTCCAGGCTGGGTTCCACGCCACGAACAAGGGGCCACGCACGACGGGCGTTCTTCTCCCTCAACCACGCTCCCGTTTCCCCTATGTTCACGGAGATCCGCCCGCCCGCGCACCCACCACACCTCCAGGTCCTCCCCATGCTCCGCTCGCGACTCGCAGCCCTTGCCCTGCTCCCGCTCGTCTCCGCCTGCTCCTCACCTGAGTGCACGGAAACGGGTGACTGCGCGTCGCGGGGCCCCGACATCGTCTGCGTTGAAGAGCGCTGCGTTCAGGCCTCCTCGCCCGACGCGGGGACTCCCGACGCGGGCACGGGTGACGCGGGCGTGGACGCGGGGACTCCCGACGCGGGCTCCGACGACGCGGGCTCTCCGGATGCCGGCGGCTCCGATGCGGGCACCCTGGATGGCGGCGAGCCGCCTCCGGAGGCCTCGCTCCGCATCACCGAGATCAACCCCGACCACCCCCAGGATCTCATCGAGCTGGTGGCCGTCTCCGGTGGAACGCTGAGCGGCATCTCGCTCCTGGAGCTCACCAACTCCGACTTCGCCTTCACCTTCCCCCAGGGCTACACGGTGGAGACGGGTGCCGTGCTGGTGCTCCACCTCGGCGGGTCCTGCACCGACGCTCCTGGCGACCCGGCCTCCTGTGGACAGACGGCACCCTTCAGCGACAGCGCCTGGGATTTCAGCATGCCTGGTACGCTGAGCTACTCCGGCAAGGCGTTTGAGTTGCTCTCGTCAACGGGAGCGCCTGTCGATGGCGTTCCCTTCGTTCGAGCCTCAGGGGAGATGCCCGCCAGCATCGTCGCCGCCGTCCAGCGCCTGCAAGCGGACCGCGTCTGGGATGCCACCCCCTGCATCCACGACATGACCACGGGTCTCGCGAAAGACCGCTACTGCCGAAACATCGCCGCGGACTGGTCCAGCCTCAACGAGAGCTCCAGCGTCATGCGCATCAATGGCACCGCACCGCTGGCGACGCCGGGAACCCGGACGCAATGGAGCGGTCCTCTCCCTTCGCGCTGGGGAACCTATTAGGCCTCCAGCCGCCTCAGCCGCGCCATCGGGCCTCGCACCAGGTCCCCTGCGTGAAGGCGACACGCCGCCACAAGGCTTCTGATTTCGCCAATCCGGCATGAGCCTTCGCGCACCTCCGCCCCGAGGCACGAGGGAGCGCGGCGATACGGCGTGCCCGGATTCATCGAAGCGCCAGGGTTGATACTGGGGCTGGCCGGCATCGGATTGACGGGGTCCGCGCTCGGGAGCACGGTGCGGGCCGAAGGGGTAGGCCACATGAAACAGCTGACACTTCTTCTCTGCCTGCTCACCGCGGGCTGCGCGTCGCAGCAGCGTCCCGCGTCCGCCGATCGCTGGCTCCTCACGGGCACGCGGCTCTATGTGGCTCCGGACGAGCCCCCGCTGGACAACGCCTGGGTGCTGGTGAGCGGCGGGAAGATTGAAGCCATGGGCTCCGAGTCCGACGCGCCGCCAGCCGGGGTCCGTCGCGAGGACGCATGCAGTGGCGGCGTCATCACCGCCGGCTTCCAGAACAGCCACGTCCACTTCACCGACCCCGCGTTCGCCGGAGCCGCCAGCCGGCCAGCCACTGAGCTCCAGCCGCCGCTAAGCGGGATGACCACGCGCTTCGGCTTCACGACGGTCGTCGATACCGGCTCCGACCCCGCGAACACCGGGGCCCTTCGCCAGCGCATCGAGCGCGGTGAGGTGCAGGGACCGGAGCTCCTCACCGTCGGCTCCCCGATGTATCCGCGGAACGGCATCCCCTTCTACCTGCGGGACCTGCCGCCCGAGCTGCTGCGGCAGCTCGCGCAGCCCGCGTCGGCGGAGGAGGCCCGCGCCATCATCCGGACGAACTTCGAGAACGGCGCGCGGGGGACCAAGCTGTTCGTCGCCACGCCCCAGGGACATGGAGAGATCCGCCGCATGCCCGCGGACATCGCGCGCGCCATCGTGGAGGAGACCCACGCGCACGGAGGTCTGGCCATGGTGCATCCCACGGATCCCGAGGGCGTGAGCACCGCGGTGCAGGCGGGCGTGGACATCGTCGTGCACACGACCATCGACCCTCCGAAGTCCACATGGAGCGCCGAGCTCATCCGTCAGATGGTCGAGCGCCACGTGTCCCTGGTGCCGACGTTGCAGCTCTGGGGCCATGAGCTCGCCAAGGAGCAGGTGCCCGCGGAGGTGACCGAGCGCATCGTGGGAGGTGCCGAGCGACAGCTCGCCGCGTTCTCGAGCGCTGGTGGCCAGGTCCTCTTCGGCACCGACGTCGGGTACATGACCGACCTGGATCCGACGCGCGAATACGTCCTCATGGCCCAGGCGGGGCTGACGCCGATGCAGATCCTCGCATCGCTGACCACGGCCCCCGCGGCGCGCTGGAGCGCCTCCGACCACAGGGGCCGCGTCAAGCCGGGCTTCGACGCGGACCTCGTGGTGCTCGACGGCGATCCCTCGGCGGATGTCCAGCGGTTCACCGAGGTGAAGTGCACGATTCGCGCGGGCAAGGCGCTCTATGTCCGCGAACCCGCGCGATAGCGACGCCGGGCCACCTCCCTCCCCTCCTCCGCATGCGGCGATGGAGGAGGAGAGGGAGTCTCCGGCTCCAGGGCGGGCCTCCTTCCCCCCCGGATAAGGGGGCCCGGCCCTGGAGCCGGAGCTCCTCAGGCCAGGGGCTGGGAGCTGGAGCCGTTCTTCAGCTCCTTGCGCACCGCCTCGCTGACGCGCTCACGGACGATGTTGGCCATGCGCTCGCGGAGGTCCTCGCCCACGCGCTCGCGGATGGCGGCCACGAGGCTCTCCGTGTCGACCTGGCCAGGGCCTTGCGCCTGCACGCCCCCCATGAACGGCTCCCCGAACCCGCCGCGCATCGTCGGGCCCATCGCGCCCATGGAGCCCATCGACTCGCGGATGGCGTCCCCCAGCCGCTCGCGCAGCACATCCTGAAGCTGCTCGCGAAGGTTGCTCGACAGCCGCTCGTGGAGCGTGTCGACGAGCCGCCCGCGGAGCGCCTCGGCGATGCGCTCGGGGTCCACGGCCGCGAAGCCCTGCGGCTGGAAGCCCCCGAAGCCCTGCATGCGCTCGCCCACCTTGGCGCGCAGCTCGTCGCCCAGCCGCTCGCGCAGCGCGTCGCGCACGCGCTCACGCAGGCCGCTCTGGACGCGCTCGCGCAGGGTGTCCGCGAGCCGCTCGCGCAGGGTGTCCGCGAGCCGCTCCGGGTCGATCTGCCCCATGCCCTGCATCCGGCGCTCGGACAGCGCGGAGCGCAGCATGTCCGTCAGGCGGTCCTTCATCGCCTCGCGGACGCGCTCGCGCACGGCGGTGTGGATCCGGTCCGACACGCTGTCGGAGATCCGGACGCGGATCGCCTCGGCGATGCGCTCGGGGTCCATGGCCACGAAGCCGTCCATGCCCATCCGCCGCTCCATCATCGCGGAGCGCACCGCCTCGCCCAGCCGCTCACGCAGCACGTCGCGGACGCACTCGCGCACGACCGTGCCGAGCCGGTCGCGCAGGGCGTCCTCCAGCTTGATGCGCACGCGCTCGGCGATGCGCTGGGGGTCGAAGTGCCCGTGCCCCTGGTGCATGCTCATCCAGTTCTCGGCCAGGGCGGTGCGCAGCGCCTCGCCCAGCCGCTCCCGGAGCACCGCGCGGGCGCGCTCGTGGACGCCGCTCACGATGCGCTCATGGATGGCGTCGGCGAGGCGGTGGTGGATGGCCTCGGCGACCGGCTCCATGTCGAACGACTGCCCGCCCATCTCCCCCGAATGCACGTTCGTCATGCGCTCGCGCAGCGCACCGCGGACCGCGTCGCCGACGCGCTCACGGATTTCCATGCCGATCCGCTCCTCCAGGCCGGACACGACGCGCTCGTGCACGGCCTCGACGATGCGAGCCTTGAGGGCTTCGCCAAACATCTGCTGCCCCTGCATGGAGAACTGTTCCTGGTTCATTCAGAGACCTCGGGTTGCTGCGGGTAGTACGGCGGGCGCGGAGGGTTCCGGCCCGCCGCGCGGGGCGAATTGATAGGGGCAGCGGTCCCCGCCGAATACAGGGCCCGGGTGCCGCGCGAGCGTTGGCGCGGACACTCCGGACCGTGCTCCCGGGAGGGGCAGGCGTGGGCATCAGCCAGAGGTGAACGGTGCGGCCTCCCGCGCAGCCCCCTGGCACTCCGAGCCCGAGGACGTGGCCTGCGCCGAGCAGTCGGGCCGCGCCGGGGACCAGTACTCCGACCTGGGAGCGGGTCCCACTTTCGGCCCGATTCCGGAGACCCATTCAAGGGGGAGCAGGGGGCAGCCCGCCGCCACGGCCAGCTCCAACAACCTCACCATCAACGGCGAGCCGTACACCCGGTCCCTCCAGATTTCAGGCGCCCCGCCTCCAGGGGACCAGCGCCAGGTGACCGTCACCTCCAGGAGCTTCTCGCCGGCTCACCTCGACTCTCGCATGACCGAGGGCACGGTCACCTGGGTGGAGGGCAGCGGGTGCATCACCGTGGACGACCAGACACAGTCCACGAGGGGCAGCCTCAGCTCGACCTCGACCGTCTCCGGCGACCAGCGCCGCGCACACCAGTGCCCCTCGGCGGGAACGGTGCGGGTGGAGGCGAGCGAGGGGGCGTTCACCACGACATTCAACGGCAGCAGCACCGTCCAGGTCACCGCGCCGAACGGCGACAACAAGTCGTTCAACCTCGACTGCTGAGCGCCGGGTGGAGCCGGGACGTCTGCGTGCCCTCGTTCCACGCCGGGCCGACTCCCAGCCCCTCACCGAAGCTCCAGCCAGCTCTTGCCGCCATCCGCCGCGTTGGAGCCTCCCAGCAGCACGTCGCCCAGGGCGGGCGTGCCCGCGAAGACGTAGCCCGCGACAGGCGCGACCAAGGGCACCTCGCCCGCGGACGGGGTGCCCCCGGTAGCGTAAAGCCAACCATGAGTGATGGTCGGAGCCACCAGGCTGACCTGCCGCTGAGCTGGAACCAGCAACCGACGGAGCCAGGCCTTGTGGGTGGCGCCATCGACGCATGCGGGCTTCAGCTCGGCTTGAGCCAGACGGTGCGGCTGACCGCGCCATTCAGGCCCAGGTACGTGCCGCCGTCCCCCTGGTAGATGGCGATGCTCTCCGCCTTGCCGGAGATGGTCGCGTTGATGATGAGCTGATGGCCCTGCACCTGGTAGGTGGCGTTGTTGTCCGCCGAGCCGTTCACCGTGACCCGCGCGGGGCCGCGCTGCGCGCCCGGACTCTCATCCGTGAGCTGGATGTCCAGGTTCAGCGAGCCCTTGTAGATGACCGTGTCGATGGTGCCCTGGAAGGACGCGCTGAAGTTGTTGAAGTTGGAGAAGACGCCCGTGCCGATGTTCACCCAGAAGACGATCTGCGTTTCGATGATCTCCTTGGAGCCGGTCTGGGTACCAGAGGCAAAGAAGGGCTGCAGCGTGGCCATTGGGAGCTCCTGCGTCACG
>JAFADT010000900.1 GCA_023424585.1 Pseudomonadota bacterium | reverse complement strand
CAAGTACCGCGTGCGCCGCTGAGCCCGGTCGCCGCGCCGCCGCTTCAGGTGGACGGCGGGGCGCGCAGCAGCGTGGCGGACTCGTAGAGGCTCTGCTGCTGGAAGACGCCCGCGGCGGACGTGTCCTTCTCCAGCTTGTCCTGCACGCTCTTGGGCAACTGCGCGTAGAGGTCCTGGCCCAGCAGCTCTTCAATCTGGTCCACCGGCACGCGCGACTGCTGCAGCAGCGGGAGGATGGCGTCCTTCTTGGACGGGCCATCCTTCACGTTCGGCACCATGTACGCGAACATGGACAGGTTGCCGTTGGGCAGCTCCAGCAGCACCGTCTTGAAGTTGTGCGTGGGGACCGCGATGCGCCGGCTGTCCTTCGAGCCCGTCGTCTGGAGGGACTCGGGCGGCAGCGGCTTGCCCTTGTCGTCCAGGTACAGGTTGCCCGTGACGACGTAGGCCTTGCCGCCGGTCTCCTTCACCAGCTCCGACACGCCGCGCTCCAGCGTGCGCCACACCTGCTGGTTGTGGTTGCCGTACTGGGGCGCGATGTTGCTCATGTAGTGGCTCTCGTTCATCGCCGCCTGCGTGGGCGAGTCCTCGGCCGGCTTCATGTGCCCCCGGTCGAAGCCGGTGCCGTTGTAGTCGGCGTCCACCACGCCGCCCTTCAGCTCCGGATCGCGCACGAAGGTGCTGTTGAGCCGGCTGACGTCCGCGGGCGTCTCCTTCACGTCCGCCGCGGACAGCAGGTAGCTCACGAACGTGGGCGCGTTCTTGTCCGAGTCCATGAGCGTGCGCGAGTACTCCTTCACCAGGTTCAGCCCGGGCGTCGCGCCGCTCCCGCCCACGCCCTGGAGCGGATCCACTTCGCCCGCCACCTCCGCCACGCGGCTCTGGAAGGCGGCCATCTGCTGGTCCGGCACCCACTGCGTGTTCGCGGCCGTGCCCGTGCCCTTGGCCTGGTTCGCCTTGGACGCGTTGATGTAGGCCGTCAGCTCGTCCGCGGAGAGCTCCCCGTCGCCGTTGCCGCCCAGCAGGTCCGCGCGCTTCGCCACGGCCTGCTGCCAGGGGCTGTCGAAGCTGTCCACCTTCGCGGACTGCGCGCCCCCCTGGAGCTTCGCGTCGAGCGCCGCGCGCTGCTGCTGGAGCGCCGTCGAGGTCAGGAACTGCGCGTCCGTGGGCGCGGAGAGGTACGACTCCAGCTCCGCCGCGGACACCTGGCCGTTCGAGGCCCGGCTCCCGTCAGCGCCTTCATCCGCCGCGTGCAGCAGGCGCCCCTGCCAGCTCTCATCCGTCCAGCCGAACTTCTCCTGGAGGTCGGAGATGGCCACCTCCTTGGTGGCGGAGCGCTTCCAGCTGCCCCCCGAGGGCGCCACGACGTTGGCGGCGGGCGCGCTGACAGGGGCCTCCGCTCCGGCGGGCGCCGCGGTGTTCGCGGGCGCGGCGGTGGGGACCGCGGCATTCGCGAGCGTGGGGCGAGGGGTGGAGACTCGCGTCGGGATTCGCGGCGACATGCGGTGAGCGTCCTCGGGGCCGGCGGGGGGTGGCGACTGTCGGGGAGAGGGCCCCTCCTCTTCATCGTCGGCGACACGCCATGCCCGGTTGCGTCCCAGCGCCCTTTTTCTCAGCGATCAGGGCGCTTTTCGGTCTGGCTGGACCCGGTTGTCACTTAATGCCGGACTTGGAGGGGGGCGGAGGCCGGTGTCCGTCGGGACGCGCGTGCTGGACGGCGTGGACGATGCGGGCCTCGGCCTGGAGTTTTTCGACGACGGCGGCCGGCAGGCGAGCGCGCTCGGCGGCGACGGCGAGGGTGATCAGGAAGGCCTCGCTGACGGGCCCCTGCGTGGAGGTGTCGCGGGCGGCGGGGGTGAAGGCATGGGCTTCCACCACGGCGCCCTGGGCGGTGCGAACCTTCACGGCGCGCTCCTCGGTGGCGAAGGCGAGGGCGGTCTCCAGGCGGGCCAGGACGGGCCAGGACTCGGTGGCGACGAGACGCAGGCGCCCGGACAGCCGGTGTCCGGGGGCTTCCACCAGGCGTGCGACCCGGCCTCCCCAGTTGGGCACGTGCACGTCGTAGACGACGTCCACGTCCAGGGCCTCGGCGAGCTCGCCCTCGGGGAAGTCGGGCACGGGGGGCAGGCCGTGCAGGTGCCGGCTCGCCGCGGCCGGGGCCAGGTCGAGGGAGAACGCGAACCAGGGACGCGAAGCCGAGGGGCCAGATGCCATGGCGCCAAGTGTCTCCGGCGCACGGCGATGGGACAAGGGCCACGCCGTGCGGCTTTGCGCCCGGGTTCCGAGGGCTCCAGGCTTTCCGGGTCACGTCACCACGGCGGCGAGGATGCGCTCGAACAGCCAGGGGGCGCGGCCCAGCAGGCGCACCACGGGCCTGCGCAGGCGCGGGCGGCGCGCGAGCATCAGCAGCCCCCGCGTCGTCCAGGCGTACTTGCGGAACACCTGCTGGAAGGCGCGCTCGTAGGGCAGCAGCGTGTCGTGGCCCGCGCCCTTCGCCAGGGCGTCCGGGAGCAGCGCGCCCAGGGACTCGGCGCAGGCGAAGGCGAGCGTGAGGCCTTCGCCCGTCAGCGCATCCACGTAGCCCGCGGCATCCCCCACCAGGGCGAAGCGGTCCGCGATGCGCGTGCGGGCCCCGCGCGCCAGGGGGCCGGCGCCTCGCGGCTGGGAGTCCGGCTCCACGCCGGTGAGCTTCTCCGCCAGCCGGGGGAAGCGCTCCAACATCGCGTCGAAGCTCACGCGGCCCGCCGCGGCGCCGTCCTCCCAGAGGAACGCGATGCCCACGCGCGCCGCTCCGGCGGGCGTCACGTAGGCCTCGACGCCGGAGGCGAAGTGCACCTCGACGTAGGGCGTCCACGGCGCGCGCCGGAAGTGGCGCCGCAGGCCGTAACGCCGGGGCATGGCCTGCTCCACGTCCAGGCCCTCGGCCCTGCGCAGCGGTGAGTTCACGCCGTCCGCCGCGACCAGGAAGCGCGCGGACACGCGCCCCACGGGCGTCTCCAGCGTCACCCCGTCCGGAGTGCGCACGTGTGACACGACGTGCGTGTGCTCGCGCAGGTCCACGCCCACCTCTCGCGCGCGGGTCGCCAGCGCATGAGACAGGGCCAGCCTGCGGACTCCCAGCCCACCGGGCGCGGGCAGCATTCCCTCCGCCGCGCTGCCGTCCTCCTGCACGTAGCGGATGCCCACGAAGGGAGCGCTGTCACTCCGGTCCAGGTGCGCGAGCGCGCCCAGCCGCTCCAGCGCCGCGAGGCCGGAGGGCATGAGGCCCTCGCCGCACGCCTTGTCCACGGGCGCGGCTGCGCGCTCCACCACCACCGTGTCCAGCCCGCGCCGGGCCGCCGTGATGGCCACCGCGAGACCGGCCGGGCCGCCGCCCACCACGACCACGTCGTGTTGCTTCACGTTCTTGGACCTCATCGGGTCACAGGGCGCGGCAAGCCAGAGCAGGTTCCGCGGGGCCTCAGCGTACACGCCACCCCACGCCAACCGTCTCGTGCTCCGCGCGGCACAGGAGCCGCGCGGAGCGCAGCTTCGCGCCCCATTCCGTTCCGAGCAGCCCGTGCCCCGCGCACTACAGGAGCCGCACGGAGCGCTGCATCGCGCCCGATCCCGCTCCGAGCAGCCCGTGCCCCGCGCACTACAGGAGCCGCACGGAGCGCTGCTTCGCGCCCCATCCCGCTCCGAGCAGCCCGTGCCCCGCGCACCGGAGCGGTCACGCGAGCGCCGCCGCACTCATGAGTCGTGCTCCGCGCGCACCATCGCCAGCGCGCTCTTCGCCATCTCCACCGCGAGCCCCACCGCGCCCACCTTCTTCGGCGCGGTCAGCTCTCCGGCCAGATAGCGCCGCAACGCCTCGCTCCGCCGCAGCTTGCCGCTGGACGTGCGCGGCAGCGTCCCCGGCTCCAGCAGCTTCACCGTGTGCGGCTGCACGCCCGTGGCACCGATCACCGCCGCGCGGATGTCCGCCTCCACCGACGCCTCGTCCGGGCCCCGCTCCGCGCGCTCCGCCAGGATGAGCAGCGCTTCGTCCTCGCATCCCTCGGGTGTGAAGCCCAGCGCCACCGCGCAGCCCGTGCGCACGCCCTCCACCTCGAGCAGCGGATCCTCGAAGGCCTGCGGCGCGTGGTTCGCGCCCCGGATGATGACCAGGTCCTTCGCGCGGCCCGTCAGATACAGCTCCCCGTCCGCGCTGAAGCCCAGGTCGCCCGTGTCCAGCCACCCCTCCGCCACCAGCGCGCGCGCCGTCGCCTCCGCGTCCCCGAAGTAGCCGCGCATCACCGACGGCCCCTTCGCGAACACGCGGCCCACCTGGCGCTCCGGCAACACCGCGCCGTCCTCGCCGCGCACCTGCACCTCGAAGCCCGCCACCGGCGAGCCCACGCTCACCAGCGTCCGAGCCCCGTCGCGCGCCTGGCCCTCGCGTGCCAGCGCGGCCGCATCCACGCCCAGCTCGCGCGGCCCCCGGCCCCCGGGCGGGAACGTCACCGCCAGCGACGCCTCCGACAGGCCATACACCGGCCGCAGCGCCCGCGCGGAGAAGCCCCACTTCTCGAACCGCTCCGCGAAGCGGCGCAGCGTCTCCGGGGACACCGGCTCCGCGCCGTTGAGCGCGTGCAGCCACCCGGACAGGTCCACGCCCTGGAGGTCCGCGTCCTTCACCCGCTTCAGGCACAACCCGTACGCGAAGTTCGGCGCGGGCGACACGAAGCCCCGGTGCCGCGACAGCGCGCGCAGCCACAGCGCCGGCTTCACCAGGAACGTCTCCGGCGGAATCAGCACCAGGCTGCCCGGGTAGTACAGCGCCGCGAGCACACAGCCGATGAGCCCCATGTCGTGGTACAGCGGCAGCCAGCTCACGCCCACCGGCGTCACGCCCGGCGCCACCGGCATCGCCGCCTCCAGCGCCGCCACCTGCGCCACCAGCGCCCCGTGCGTCAGCGCCACCGGCTTCGGTTCCACCGTGGAGCCGGAGGAGAACTGGATGAGCCCCAGCGCGTCGGGCCCCACCTCCACCTCCAGGTCCCCGTCGCCGTGCATCACCGCGTCCACCGTGTGACAGCCCAGCCTGGGCCGGGCCTGCTCAATGCTCGGGCCCAGCAGCAGCCGCACGCGCGTGTCCGTCAGCACCACCGCCGCGCCCGTCAGCTGGAGCATCCGCGCCGTCGAGCGGTGGTACTCCGCCAGCCGCCCCAGCCGCACCGGCGGATACAGCGGCACCGGCACCGCGCCCGCCAGCAGCGCGCCGAAGTACGCGTCCATGAACGCGGGCGACGTGGGCAGCAGCAGCGCCACCCGGTCCCCCGGGCGCACGCCCAACCGCGCCAGCCCTGCCGCCGCGCGCTTCGCCCGCCGGTAGACCTGGGCCCACGGCAGGGACGTCTCGTGCTCGGCGGCGTCCACGAACACCAGCCCCAGCGACGTGTGCGACGTCGCCTTCAGCATCGCGTTCACCGTGGCGTGCTTCAGCGCCGGCAGGGGCGGCCCCTTCACGGGTGCGCCCCCGCGTCCGGCTTCGCGGCTCCGACCCTCGCGCCCACCAGCCGCGCCAGGTCCTCCACCGTGCGCACGCCCTGCGCGTCCTCCTCCGACAAGAGCACCCGGAAGCGGTTCTCCAGCCCCACCGCCAGCACCGTCAGCCCCAGGCTGTCCAGGTGCAGGTCGCGCAGGAGGTCGTGCGAGGGCTCCACCTCGCCCTCGAACTCCAGCTCCTCCTGGACGATGCGGCGGATCTCCGCCAGCGCCTCCATCACGATGTCAGCCACGGCGAACCTCCGGAATGAAGCGGGGACGGTGGGCGAAGGCCTCGGAGTACATCGCCCCGAGCGCCGCCTCCTCCGCGCGGATGCGCACGTAGAGCAGCGCCGCGTTGCCCACCGTGAAGACCACCGCCGTCACCCACGCCCCGTGGATGAGCGGCACGCACCACAGCTCCAGCACCACCGCCACGTAGTTCGGATGCCGCAGGAACCGGTAGGGCCCGCCCGTCACCGGCGCCAGCCCCGGCACCACGATGATGCGCGAGTTCCACCGATCCCCCAGCGTCCCGATGGCCCAGTACCGCAGCGCCTGCGCCACCCCCGCGCCCCCCAGCGCCGCCCAGCTCCACGCGCCCCAGAAGGGCCGCTGGAGGCCGAACACCTCCGCGACGCACGCGACGAGGAACAGCGCGTGGAACACGACCATGAACCGGTAGTGCCCCTGCCCCGTCTCCACCCCGCCCCGCGCGAACGCCCGCGCCGCGTTGCGCTTGGAGAGCACCAGCTCCAGCAGCCGCTCCGCGACGAGCAGCGCCATGAAGCCCGCGAACAGCGCCTGCGTGCCGGTCACCATCGCACCAGCACCATCTCCGCGCAGAAGCCCGGGCCCATGGCCATCACCACGCCCCAGTCGCCCGGCTTCACGTCCGCCTCCTCCAGCGTCTCACCCAGCACGAAGAGCACGGACGCGCTGGACAGGTTGCCCACCTGCCGCAGCGACCTCCACGAGCGCTCCAGCGCGCCCGCCTCCAGCTCCAGCGCGGCCTCGAAGCCCTCCAGCACCTTGGGACCGCCGGTGTGCGCCACCCAGTGCCGCACATCCTCGCGGGTCAGCCCGTGCTCCGCGAGGAAGCCGTCCACGTTGCCGCGGATGTGCTCCTTCACCAGCTGCGGCACCTTGGCGGACAGCACCACCTTGAAGCCCGTGTCCACCACGTCCCAGCCCATCACCCGCTCGGTGTCCGGGTAGAACACCGACCGCGAGCCCACCACGCGCGGCCCGGCGCCGCCTGCCTCCGCGCCCCGCAGCACCACGCACGCCGCGCCGTCTCCGAAGAGGCCGGAGGCGATGATGTTGGGGATGGACAGGTCCTCGCGCTGGAGCGTGAGCGAGCACAGCTCCGTGGCGATGAGCAGCGCCGTCTGCCTGGGGAACGCGCGCAGGTAGTCCGACGCGCGCGCCAGGCCCGCCGCGCCCGCCACGCAGCCCAGGCCGAAGAGGGGCGTGCGCTTCACGTCGTCGCGCAGGCCCATCCGGTTGACCAGCCGCGCGTCCACGCTGGGCGTGGCGATGCCCGTCACCGTGACGAAGAAGACGTGGTCCACGTCCTTCGGGGTGAGCCCCGCGCGCGACAGCGCCTCCCGCGCCACCTGCTCCGACAGCTCGGTGGCCACGCGGATCCACGCGTCGTTGCGCTGCTGGAACGTGGCGAGCGCCGGGTACTCCTCCAGGGGCAGCGCCAGGTGCCGGCCCCCCACCTGCACGTTGCGGTGCAGGTCCTCCAGCCGCTCCAGGTTGAAGTGCTTCGTCGCCCACAGGCCGCGAAGCGCCGCGATGAGCTGCTCCTGGCTCGCGTAGTGCGGCGGGAGCGCGCGCCCCACCGCGCTCAACGAAGGGGATGGCGCGGGGTCGTGACGGGTCGTGCTGGGCATGAAGTCCTGGAGGGTCCCACCCGGGAGCCGAGCCCCAGGCATAATCAGCGGCGGGGCGGGATGCGATGGTCTATCGACCGGGCTGCATGCCCCTGAACCCCGCCGGACGCCTACACTGTTGCACACGCGACGCCCTGGCGTCGGCCCTGGAGGCCCCGCCTGTCACGGTCCGGCTACGGCTGTGGCCCTGGGCGCGGCCTGGGGGAACCCCACCCCCAGCGCCCCCCCTGACGCGCGGGGCCCGCCCGCGGCGCTCAGACGATGGAGTCCACCACGCCCCCATCGACGCGCAGCGCGGCGCCGGTGGTGGCGGAGGCCTGGGGCGACGCGACGTAGACGATCATGTTCGCCACCTCCTCCACGCTGGAGGCACGGCGGAGGATGGAGCTGGGCCGGTTCGCCCGGATGAAGTCCGCGGCGATGTCCTCGTAGGAGCGGCCCGTCTTCTCGTGCTCCTCGCGGACCATCTGGCGGAAGCCGTCGGACACGGTGGGGCCCGGCAGCACGGAGTTGACCGTGACGCCGGTGCCCGCCATGCGCTTGGCCAGCCCGCGCGCGACGGCCAGCTGCGCCGTCTTGGTCACGCCGTAGTGGATCATCTCCGTGGGGATGTTCAGCGCGGACTCGGAGGAGACGAACACCACGCGGCCCCAGCCCTGCTTCTGCATCCCCGGCAGGTACGCGCGCGACAGCCGCACGCCGGACAGGACGTTCGCCTCGAAGAAGCGGCTCCAGTCCGCGTCGGGCACGTCGAAGAAGTCCTTCGGCTGGAAGATGCCCAGGTTGTTGATGAGGATGTCGCAGTGGGGGTGCGCCGCGACGAGCGCCTCGCAGGCCTCCGCCGTGCCCAGGTCTCCCGCGAAGCCCTTCACCGCCGCGCCCGGGGCCGCCTCGCGCACCGCCGCGATGGCCCGGTCCACCGCCTGCTGCGTGCGGCCGTTGACGATGACCGTGGCGCCCGCCGCCGCCAGCCCCTTCGCCGCGGCCAGGCCGATGCCGGCCGTGGAGCCGGTGACGAGGGCAATCCTTCCAGTGAGTTCGATGCGCATGGGGTGTCCCAGGGAGAGAGGAGAGAGGCTCGAGGTCCGTGGGTATGCGGTCCGCGAGCCTCCGAAACAATGGCCACGCCATGCAAACCAGCATTCGATAGCTTCGAACAATGGATCGCTTCGACGAGATGGAGCTGTTCCTGGACATCGCCCGGCGCGGCAGCCTGTCCGCCGTCGCGCGCGCCCGGGG